>JAZRPT010000071.1:0-94763 GCA_045649385.1 Faecalimonas sp.
CCACATCGATAACATCGTTCGTCCAGTGTCAAAAGCACCAGCAGCTAAGAACGTAATCTTCCTTTCAGCTGATGCATTTGGAGTACTTCCTCCAGTATCAATCTTGACACCAGAACAAACAAAATACTACTTCTTATCTGGGTTTACAGCAAAACTTGCTGGTACAGAACGTGGTATTACACAACCTACACCAACATTCTCAGCATGCTTCGGACAAGCATTCTTGGAATTACATCCAACAAAATATGCTGAAGAATTAGTTAAGAAAATGGAAGAAAATGGTTCTAAAGCATACTTAGTAAACACAGGATGGAATGGAACAGGAAAACGTATCTCTATTAAAGATACTCGTGGTATTATCGATGCAATCCTTGACGGTTCAATCGAAAAAGCTGATACAAAATCTATTCCATACTTCAACTTCGAAGTACCAACAGAACTTCCAGGAGTTGATACAAACATTCTTGACCCACGTAATACATATGCAGATGCAGCTGAATGGGAAGTAAAAGCACAAGACCTTGCTGGACGTTTCATCAAGAACTTTGCTAAATACACAACTAACGAAGCTGGTAAAGCATTAGTAGAAGCAGGTCCACAATTATAATTTGAAATATGTCAAAATCTGGAGTGAGTTTTAAAGAACTCACTCCTTTTTTGTCGTAGAGCCTTTTGTTAAAACATTCCACCCTGTTTTTATTGATAAAAAGCGTGGATTCGCATATAATAAATAGTGAACCTGGGATGTGCGACAATCCTGTTATTTTGAACCTACAAATTTTGAAATGGGAATCCTATATCTCTGTAATATGTCAAGCCATCATTGCAGTGGAAGACAAAAAAGCAGATGCGGACACCCACCTAGCTAAGGCTAGGCGTCAAAATACGGGAAACGGCATTTCGGGGGACACAAAAAATAGAAGCGGCCACGTAAGTGGTTGCTTATTTTTTATAATACGAACTAATAATATTATTTATTAATTGCATACCTACCAAGGAGCTTCGCATATAATACAAAAAACGCGGACAAGAGGTTCGATTTGAAAAGAAAAATACAAGTATTATATATAGGAGTGGCAGTGCTGTTTGCAGCACTTTTTAATGTTGTGCTTTTACAGATGCTGCCCTTCAAACAGGAAAAGCAAGAACAGCAAAATATAGAATCTAGACTGCCTACTGGAGACTACTTGCCAGATTCAAAAAATCCGCTGATACGGGTGGTGATTAAGACCAATGGATTTCAGGGGATAGCGCATGCAGAGGTGAAGTTATCTGCGGAATGTGGACTAGATATAAAGGGTAGTCAATCAGAAGAAATCACACAGGAAATTGCACAGGGTGAGGTCTTAACTCTGACCCCCGACCACCCACTATTTAAAGAAGGTTCTATCCTTGTCATGCCGAAGGCCAACAAAGAAGCTGGTTCTATTCAGATAACAGCAGGTAGCAGCGCTCGAATTACAATTAATTCCTTAAACAGAGGCTGTGGAACGCCTTCCTACAGAGGAATCATAGAATTATTCTCCACACCGGAAGGAATCGTTATCGTAAATGAACTTCCGGTAGAAGAGTATTTGTATGCGGTAGTTCCTAGTGAAATGCCGGCATCCTACGAAATGGAGGCACTGAAATGCCAGGCTGTTTGCGCCAGAAGTTATGCTTATTGCCAGATGCTTACATATGGATATCCCGAATATTATGCCCATGTGGATGATAGTGTGTCCTACCAGGTGTATGGGAATTCCAAAGAGCAGGAAACAACCACGCGGGCAGTGAAAGAAACAAGCGGAAAGAAGTTGTGGTACCAGAATCAAGTAGTGAAAACGTATTATTACTCAACCTCCGCAGGGCACTCAACCAGCGTAGAAGCGTGGGGAACGACCCTGTCAGATAGTAATTCATATTTAAAGGGAGTACCTATCTGCGATGAACAAGGAATCGCCTATGAAGAAAAATTACCCTGGTACCGATGGGAGGCAAATGTTCCACAGGAGTTGTTAGGTAATTTAATAGAATTAAACACAGGAAAAGAGATAGGAAACCTCGTAAACATAGAAGTGACAAAACAAGGGGTAGGAGGCATCGCGCTTGAATTAAAAATAACTGGAAGTTCGAAAACCATTACAATTGCAACTGAAAATAAGATACGAAAAGCGCTCGGAGGTAGCGGGTATGAGATTACAAAACAGGATGGGACGGTAATCAAAAGTTCAAACTTGCTTCCAAGTGCGTTTTTTACCATTGAAAAAAATGGTAAAAGTTATATAATAAAGGGTAGAGGCTATGGACACGGAATCGGAATGAGTCAGAATGGCGCGAATGAAATTGCTAAAAGCGGAAAGACTTATGAACAGATTCTACAATTTTTTTACCCCAATACACAGGTGAAATAAAATGAAAAAATGGTTCAAAAAGATTGAAAATATATTAATAACAATAGCAGGACATCATGTAGGTGCATATGCGGCACAGTCTGCATTTTTCTTCATGCTTTCTCTGGTGCCAATTCTCATGCTTTTGATGACGTTGGTGCGAGTTACACCAATCACACAGGCAGACATAATAGAGGTGGCCTATGAGGTGTTCCCTAAGACGGTCAGCGGCACAATCATCTCGGTGATTGACGAAGTATATAGCCAGACAGGAACGACAATTACCATTTCATTACTTGTCGCATTCTGGTCAGCAGGCAGAGGTGTACTTGCACTTTCGAATGGTCTTACTACGATTCGTGGGACAATCGAGACAAGAAATTATTTCTATTTGAGACTGCGCGCGGCGCTATACACGATTCTGTTTTTAATTGCAATCGTGTTATGTCTTGTGTTTTTAGGATTTGGTAACAGTATCAGTTTGTTGGTTAATGAATACATTCCGGTGATTCAATATGTGATTGACCTTATTATTGAGATACGAACGATTGTTACCATCAGTATGCTAATTGTGATTACTACATTAATGTATGAATTTTTGCCGAATAAAAAAGGAAAACCACTGAGACAATTACCAGGAGCTGTATTTACAGCATTTGGATGGACCTTTGCATCCTTCCTGTTCTCAATGTACTTAGATATCTTCAAAGGCTTTTCGAATATGTACGGAAGCCTGACCACAATCATTATTATCATGTTATGGATGTACTTCTGTATGTACGTGATGTTGCTAGGTGGAGAATTGAATCGCATCATTGAGGAAGAATATCTGGAAAAAGCTTAAAATGAACCTATAACATAATATAAAAAACAGGAGAAAAAATATGGAGTGGATGGTATGCTTTTGTGTTTCAATAACAATCTTGGTTTTGGCGATTGGAACAGCAGGTATATTAATGAAAACTAAATACAGAAATGAGCGTGTGAGTAATTCACTGAATGTGCTCGTGAGCGGTGTTTTTTTGTCATCATTGACTATTTTCATACCTGCATACTATCAAGTATTTTTAAAAGAAGAACTTTGTGTTATCAAAACGGTGTTATTATCCTTATATAGTTCTCTACGCCTGTTTCTTGTAGATGGCGACTTTGATTTTATCATGAGTCACGTGCAAGAATCACAGATCGGATTCGGCGCAGCGTATACGATGCTTGCAGCTGTTTTGTATATAGTTGCACCATTTTTGACTTTTGGAGTTGTGTTGTCATTCTTTAAAAATGTATTTGCATATCTTGATTATTGGGGCTGCTTTTTCTCGGATGTTTACGTTTTCTCAGATTTAAATCCGAAATCCATAGCGCTTGCGACAAGCTTAAAAGAAAACAATTCAAAGAGAGCCATTGTATTTACAAATGCAGATGATCAGAATGAAGAAGAAATACATAAATTAGGCGCGATTATTTTTAAAAGAAATGTGTTAGACATCAGTTTTCATTTTCACAGTAAAAGGAAATCAATTACTTTTTTTGCTATGGGTGAAGACCAAGTAGAGAATTTAAAACAAGCCCTAGGTCTGATTGAACAATATAGAGAACGGGAAAACACGTCGCTATACGTATTTGCAACAAAAACGGAGAATGAGCTGTTGCTGAGCACGGCAGACAAAGGAAAGATTAGGGTGCGCAGAGTGAATGAAGTCCGCTCACTAATTAGTCGGTTGTTGTATGACGAAGGCATGAAAATTTTTGACAGTGCAGTAGCATATGATGATAAAGAAAAGATGATTTCGGCGGTAGTCTTAGGAATGGGCGAACACGGTACAGAAATGGCAAAAGCACTTCCTTGGTTTTGCCAAATGGATGGCTATCGAGTATACATCAATTTGTTTGATAAAAACAAAAATGTAAAAACATCCTTTGCCGAGAAATGTCCGGAACTCATGGATGATGCACATAACAAAGATTTCACCACAGAGGGTGAATCACATTACAGTATAGATATCCATGAAGAAACAGATGTAGAAACCATGGAATTCTGGGAAAAAATGATGGAAATTCCCGTTGTTACATATGCCTATATTGCATTAGGAAATGATGAAATAAATATCCGGACAGCTGTGAAATTGCGTTCGTGGTTTGAGAGACAAGGAATGAATCCGCAGATAGACGCATTGGTGCGGGACAGTGACAAAACGAAAGCATTAGAAGGAATTACAAATTATTCGGGACAAGCGTATAATATTAATTTCATAGGCGACCTTCAAGCATCTTATTCAGAGGATGTTGTTTTGGGGTCTGATGTGGAAGAAGCCGCACTCGCAAGGCATATGAAGTGGGGCGAAGAAGAAGCATTTTGGAAATATGAATATAATTATCACTCATCCGTTGCTTCGGCAATTCACCACAAAATGAAAGTTTTGTGTGGATTACCGGGCGCTGAAAAGACACCGGATGAACGCGAAGAAAAAGACAAGATAGCTCTTAGAGTTTTAGAACATCGCAGATGGAATGCATACATGCGAACGGAAGGCTATGTATATGCAGAAAAAAGAAACAATTTGGCTAAGACCCATAATTGTCTTGTGAAATTTGCAGATTTATCATTGAAAGAGCAAGAAAAAGACGATGACTAAGGAGAACCATAATGAAAGAAAAACAAGTTTTTATTAGCTATAAATCTGAAGAATTTGATGAGGCAAACTGGGTCAAAACAGTCCTTGAAACCAACGGTATTTCCTGTTGGATGGCACCAATGTGTATTACAGGTGGCTCCAGTTATGCGGTAGAAATTCCGCAGGCGATTCGAAATTGTAAAGTGTTTGTCCTGATTTTATCGGAAAAGTCACAAATGTCTAAATGGGTGCCGAGAGAAGTGGACCAGGCTATCAACGAAAATAAAATTATCATGCCGTTTATGTTGGAAAATTGTAAGTTAAAGGATGATTTTAATTTCTACCTGACCAATGTACAACGCTATGCCGCTTATGAAAGCAAAGTGAATGCTATTGAGAAAATGTTAAGAGAAATTAAAGCAATTCTTGGAATTAAAGACGAACCGAAGCAACAGGCACCAAAGCAGGAAGTTCTACGACAGGAAATGCCAAAGCAGGAAGTGCCTAAACAAGAGACACCGAAGAGAGAAGCACCAAAATCTGTAAATTCGACTCCGGTTAGACCAACGAAAAAGCAGACAATACGCAAGACAGTCCTTTCAATTATTGGGGGAATCGTAGCTGCGATTGTTCTGCTAGTCGGTGTAGTGGCATTGGTTGATAAATTATCCCACGTTACCATTGCAGGGGAAAACGTGAAAAAATCAGCATTTTCAGTTTGTCTTCGAGAAGCGACAGTGACCAGAGAAGATTTGGAACTTATCTCCGAACTGAAAGATGTAAGAGATGTTTCTTTTTTCGACTGTATTATTAACAGCTCTGACTTGAGTGTGTTAAGCAACGAAAAGATCGCTTATCTTACAATCGAAGATTGTACTTTGTCAGAGGCGATGGTAGCAACTTTAGATTTTGAAAAGATGACAGATTTAGGCCATTTGAATCTGAGCGGAAACCCATCACTTACAAAAATTGATGGTATCGAGGCAGTTACAGATACATTGAGACATCTGGCGATTAATGGCACAAATATTACGAACTTGGATTTCTTAAAAGATTTTACAAATTTGGAAGAATTTCAGGCGGACGATACGGGAATTACATCCATAGAAGTGCTTAGCAATTGCGAAAAGCTCTATGCAATATCTGTAAATGGTAATAAATTGAAAAGTTTAAAAGGCCTTGAAAACACCATCAATTTGCAGTCGGTTGAAGCAGGCTATAATGAATTGACTGACATTAAAGAAATCAGCAACAATGTGCTTTTGAGAAGAGTATATTTGAATCACAATAAAATCACTGATATATCAGCGTTGAAAAATGCCAATGCCAAATTAACATCATTATATGTTGATGATAATCAAATATCAGACATATCATGTTTGGAGGGATTTTCGGTATTGGAATATTTTAGTGCTGACCGAAATGCAATTGCAGATATCAGTGCGTTGAAGCAGGCAACAGAATTGAAGGAAATTACCATTACAAAAAACAAGTTAACATCCTTGAATGGTTTGGAAAACTGTATGCAACTAAAACGCATAAACGCATCAGACAATCAGATTTCAGATGTAAGTGCACTTAGCAATTTGCCATTGCCGGGGACATATGGTGCTTATGTGAATTTGGGTAATAACAAAATCACGGAGATTACACTAAAAGATGCAGTAAACCTGTTATTTTTGAATTTGCATGGAAATGAAATTCCGAACTTCACGTTTGGTGATAGTTGTGTAATTGATATAGTTATATATGATTATAAAGAAACAATTGACTTTGCAGAACTGGCAAAAGCAAACGTTAAATTCCATTACATAGTAGATTGCCCTTTGGACAAGAAGATTAATTTAAGTAATAGTTTGGGATCTGTGTTACACTATACGCCTGACAAATTACAAGAGATTTCAAATTATGCAGAAGATATAGTCTACATGGAAGATTTATATACACCACCGGAAACGTAGAGGAATATTTAGGAATTTGTTGACAATCACATGAAAGTTCAGTAAAATAGAAAAGTATTTTGAATAGCAAAAGCAATGATCGTGTTTAGTAGAGCACTATTTTCTAACAGAGAGAGGGAATCGTTGGCTGGAAGTTCCCTTTAGTTCAGATAGGAATCGAATTTCCCACGGGAGCTGTATTTCTGAAAAAGGAGTTTGTGCATGTCGCAGACTGGCACAGAGTAGGAGATAACGGATGCTGCACGTTACGCAGTCTTAAGTGCCTGACAATATTGTTGTCGGGAATTAGGGTGGTACCGCGATTAACCTCGTCCCTTTTTGGGGACGAGGATTTTTTTGTAAAGGAGAAAAAAACATGAGTATGGAAACAATCAAAACAGAATGTCAGGCAGAGCTTGCGTTAGTACAAGATGCCAAACAACTGGCAGATTTTTGGACAAAGTATCTCAGCAAGAGCGGAGAAGTTCAGAAATTAATGGGCGGAATTAAAAATGTTCCGAACGAAGAAAAGAAAGCATATGGTCAAGCTGTAAACGAGATTAAAAATTGGGTACAAGGCTTGTATGACGAAAAGAAAATTGAAATTGAAAAGAAAGCCATGATGGCACGCTACGATGAAGAAGTAGTAGATGTTACGCTTCCGGTAAAAGAAGTGCAGGCAGGAAACCTACACCCACTTACCTGCATCAAGAATGAAATCATTGATGTATTCGTAGGTATGGGATTTGACGTATTTGAAGGACCGGAAATCGAAGACGATGACCACAACTTCACAAGACTGAATGTATTAAAAGATCATCCATCCAGAGATATGCAGGATACATTCTGGTTAACAGAAGATTTGCTTCTTCGTACACACACATCACCGGGACAAATCCGTGTGATGGATGCACAGAAGCCGCCAATCAAAGTGCTTGTTCCTGGTAAAGTATTCCGTTCAGACAGTGATGCAACACACTCACCAATGTTCAGCCAGATGGAAGGCTTGGTAGTAGATAAACACATCACACTTTGTGATTTGCAGGGAATGTTAGACCAGTTTGTAAAAGCATTGTTCTCAGATGCGGCTAAGACAAGACTTCGTCCATCCTACTTCCCATTCACAGAACCATCGGTAGAAGTAGACGTAAGCTGTTTCAAATGCGGTGGCGAAGGCTGTTCACTCTGTAAAGGAACCGGCTGGATTGAAGTATTAGGCGGCGGTGTAGTAAATAACAAAGTATTGGAAAACTGTGGTATCGATTCAAGCAAATACTCAGGACTTGCATTTGGTATCGGTATCGAGCGTATCGCTATGCTCAAATACGGAATCAACCACATGGGCAAATTATTTGAAAATGACGTAGAATTTTTGAAACAATTTAAGGCATAAAGAGGAGGGCATTATGAAAGTTTTATATAGTTGGTTAAAAGATTATGTAGATATCGATATCGAACCAAAAGAGCTGGAAACAAAACTCTTCTCAGCAGGTTTTGAAGTAGAAGGTATCGAATACTTAGGGGAAAATTTAGAAAACGTAGTGGTTGGTCAGATTACAGCCATGGAACACTACGAGGGTACACATTTGCAAATCTGCCATGTAGATTGCGGTGACAAAGGACACGACCATCTGATTTTGACAGGTGCAAATAACGTATTCGTAGGAGCAAAAGTTCCGGCAGCATTAGTAGGAGCAAAATTGCCATGCGGCCTTGAAATTCAGCCAAGAAAAATGGTAGATATGATGTCTTACGGAATGCTTTGTTCCGGAGAAGAATTAGAACTGAATAAAGACTGGTATCCGGGGGCAGATGTAAACGGTATTATGATTCTGGCAGAAGATGCACCACTTGGTATGGAAATGAGAGATTATTTGGAATTAGATGACTATCTCTTTGACATTTCCATCACAGCAAACCGTCCGGACTGTCAGTCGGTTATCGGTATTGCAAGAGAAGTAGCAGCGTTCCTCAATAAGCCATTTAAGGCACCGGACTACAGTTACGAAGTAGATGGCACTGTAAATGAAAATATCAGCGTTGAAGTATTGGATAAAGAAACATGTCCAAGATACTTAGGACACTACATTTACGATGTAAAATATATGGAATCTCCACTTTGGATGAAGAGAAGATTGATTGCCGTAGGTCATAACGCAATCAACGCAATGGTAGACATCACAAACTACGTGCTTGTAGAAATCGGTCAGCCAATGCATGCTTTTGATTTGGACACATTGGAAGGATCATCTATCGTAGTTCGCAGAGCTAAAGACGGTGAAACACTTGTGACATTAGATGAAAAAGAACGTGTATTAAACCACAACAATCTTGTAATCTGTGACAAGGTAAAAGCAGTAGGCCTTGCAGGTGTAATGGGCGGTCTTAACAGTGAAATCAAAGAAACAACCACAGAAGTATTGTTTGAAGCTGCGAAATTCTTAAAAGACAGCGTACGTAAGACATCAAGAGGTCTTGGACTTCGCTCTGACTCAGCAGCAAGATTTGAAAAAGGAATTGATGAATACACTGTAGAATGTGGTATGGCAAGAGCATTAAATCTCGCACAGACACTTGGCGTTGCAAAAATCAGCTCCAGTCACTTTGATGTAACAGGCGGAGCGTCTACAGAAAAGAGAGTAATCAAAGTAACAGTAGACCAAGTAAACAACGTACTTGGTATTGAAGTGCCGGAAGAAGATATGGTTCGCATTTTGAAAGCCCTTCAATTCGAAGTGGAAGCAAAAGACGGGGAACTGACACTTGCAATCCCAAGATACCGTGACGATATTGAAGGATACCAGGACATCGCGGAAGAAGTGATCCGTGAATACGGTTACGACAAAGTAATCCCTACTTTCCTGGATGATGCGAAAGTAACAAATGGTGGTTTAAACAGATACCAGTCAAAAGAACTTGCGGTGAAAGAATATTTGTGCTCGCAAGGATATTTTGAAATCCAGACCATCGCCATGACAGCGAAGACAGATTTTGATATGTTCTTAATTCCGGAAGATGCGAAAGAAAGACAAGTGGTAGAATTGTTAAACCCAATCACAGAGAACCTTAGCATTATGAGAACTATCATGGCACCATCTATGGTAAAAGTGATAGAAAACAATATTAAAAATGGAAACGAAGCAATGCGTTTCTTCGAGCTCGCAAATATCTATCTTCCAAAGGCATTGCCGCTCACAGAACCACCAACAGAAACAAAGATTCTGTGTCTTGGAACCTGTGGCGCAGACGAAGATTTCTTTGCACTCAAAGAAACCTTGGAAAGCTTTGCGGCATACAATGATTTGTCATTCTCTTATAAGAGAGGAAATGTACCATACTTACATCCAGGTAGAACTGCAGATGTATACTGTAAAGGTGAAAAGATTGGTCATTTCGGACAACTTCGCTACGAAATCGTTGATAGCATGAACATTGCAGGCGGTAAAAAAGCAGATACCAAGATATTCCTTGCAGAAATCAATTACAGTTTGTTAGCAGATTTATTTAAGACTGCAATTAAGTACACACCGGAGACGGGATTCAAAGGCAACAGCCGCGACATCTCTGTACTGATTGATAAAAAAGTAGAATGCGGTACAACTATTGAGGCAATCGTAGCCTGTGATGCGTTAATCAAGAAAGTAAGCTTATTTGACATTTTTGAAAGTGAAAAACTAGGTGCAGACAAGAAGAGTATGGCATTTAAGATTGAACTTGCATCAGCGGAAGGCGATGTGACAGATGAAATGACAGATGCAGTGATAGAAAAAGTTATTGCAGCATTGGAAAATCAATTTGGCGCACAGATGAGAGCATAGGCATTGTATAAAAGAAGCTTAAGGGCATCCACGAAAGTGGGTGCCTTTTGTACGAAAATACACGTTGAAATTCATCCTTAAAACAGTTATACTATATAGAGTAAGATTTATCAAAAAGGAATGAAATATTTATGAATCAAAATAAAACACCGAAATATAAAAAACCAAAGATAGCCCATTGGCAACTGATTAATCTAGGCTTGATGCTGTACGATGTATTCGCTGTGAATGTGGCATTTTTTTTAGCTCTCTGGTTACGATTTGACTGCTCTATCATGACCATGATGGATGAGTACTCTTACTATGTGGAGGCATACATAAAATTTGCTCCAATTTATACGGTAATCAGTATTCTTGTTTTCTGGGGAATGCGCTTGTATAAGAGTATCTGGAGATTTGCAAGTTACACGGAATTATTACGTGTAGGCATGGCGACTGCGATAACGGGAATTATACAAACCGTAGGCATAACAGTTCTTTTCGAAAGAATGCCAATTTCCTATTATGTGTTTGGTATTGTGTTACAGTTCTTCGCTGTGCTTGGTATTCGTTTTTCTTATCGACTGATTCTGAAGGTAAGAAGTCTGCAAGAGAGAAGAACGCATGAAGCATCTGCAACCAATGTAATGATTATCGGTGCGGGAAAAGCAGGACAGACTATCTTGCGCGAGTTACATACCAGTCACGAACTACATGCAAATGTTTGCTGTATTATCGATGATAACCCGAATAAATGGGGACGTTATATTGACGGGGTTCCGGTAGTTGGGAATCGTGACGATATCCTGGCAACTGCGAAGAAATATCATATTGACCGCATTCTGTACGCTATTCCAAGTACAAGTGCAGAAAATAAGCGGGAAATCTTGAATATCTGTAAGGAAACAGGCTGTGAGTTAAAAACGCTTCCAGGTCTCTATCAGATGGTAAACGGGGAAGTATCATTAAATAAGATGCAGAACGTTACGGTGGAAGATTTGCTGGGACGTCCTCCGATTGAAGCAGATATGAAGAAGGTGTTTGAATTCCTACATGGAAAGAGAGTTCTTATTACCGGAGCGGGTGGCAGTATCGGAAGTGTGATTGCACAACAAGTGGCAGAGCATGAACCAGAGCAACTAGTGCTCTTTGATGTATATGAAAACAACATCTATGATTTGCAGCAGGAAATGAAGCGAAACTACCCGGAATTGAATCTGGTAGTTTTGATTGGCTCGGTGCGTGACAGCAGAAGAATCTATCAGGTGTTTGAAACTTACAAACCGGATGTTGTATATCATGCGGCAGCACATAAGCATGTTCCGTTGATGGAGACTAGCCCGAATGAAGCCATTAAGAACAATGCCATCGGAACATATAAGACGGCCTATGCAGCTATGAAAAATGGTTGTCAGAGATTTGTGCTTATCTCTACCGATAAAGCGGTAAATCCGACAAATATCATGGGAGCCAGCAAGCGACTCTGTGAAATGATTATTCAGACTTTTGACTATATGGTGAAGGAAGGAAAGGCACATAAACTTCCGGAAATCTTTGCCCATGCAGAAAAAGAAGGCAAAGTGAAATCAACAGAGAATTTCCAACCAAAGACAGAGTTTGTGGCAGTACGTTTTGGTAATGTGTTAGGAAGCAATGGTTCAGTCATTCCATTGTTTAAGAAACAGATTGAAAAAGGCGGACCGGTTACGGTTACCCATCCAGATATTATTCGTTACTTTATGACCATTCCGGAAGCAGTAAGTCTGGTACTCCTTGCCGGTACTTATGCAAAAGGCGGGGAAATCTTTGTGCTAGACATGGGATCACCGGTGAAGATAGATACGCTTGCTCGCAACTTGATTAAGTTGTCAGGTTTTAAACCAGATGTTGATATCAAGATAGAGTATTCCGGACTTCGCCCAGGCGAGAAGTTATACGAAGAAAAACTAATGGCTGAAGAAGGACTTAAGAATACGCCGAACCGTTTGATACATATTGGATGCCCGATCCCATTTGACATGGATGAGTTTCTTGTTCAATTGAATGGATTGATGGTGGCATGTTATAAAAACAAAGAAAATATTCGTGACTTGGTGGAGGCTATTGTGCCAACTTATCATCCGGCCGGAGAGCATGGAAGTGAAGCAAAAGGCAAGGCATACGAAGAACAAAGAAAACAGATGGAAGCGTAAAACAGGATGCTATCGTGCTGAAAGGTGCGGTAGCATTTTTGCCGGTAGACACACAAACATCGATAGAGTATATTTAAAGCAAAAAAAAGCATACGAAATAGACAAAAAACAGAAAAGAACAATTGTTATAATTGGTTAATATGCTGAAAATGTTGCCGAAAATATACAAAAGGTAGTCATAAGAAGAATGATATGATATTATTTTAATGAGGGTAAATGAAACAAGAATCAATGTAAGACGAGAACATGGGGCGAGTGTGTCCTTTTTTCTAGTCTTTTTTAATTTTGACGAGTCTTGTATCATATAATTTATAAAAGGGAATTATATTATTGCCTTAAATATGTATCATATATTGGGAAGATGTGAAGTGTATTTAGGGCGATGTAAGGACACTTGCTTTGAAATTAAGCAAAACAATATGGGAGGCAAAACAATGACAAATGGAGACGTGAAACCTATATTACAGGGGGTGTTTGAAGAACATGCGCTTTATGACGGCTTGGATGAATTTTATAAAAGGATATTTAGCGAAGGATATAGGTATGTCATTATTGTTCCAAGAAAATGTTTAACAGCATACAAAGAATTTAATATCATGGATAATGGATACAATGTTCAGAGCAACACTAAGGTTTTAACAACTAAGGCTTTTCCGCTTTATAAAAAGGAAATAGAAAATGAACTCAAAAAAAGTGACGGGCCAATAGATAAGTATATTGCTGTTATTGATGATATTATATTATATGGGCGTGGTATTAATCAATTTCTTAGAAAATTCACAAATGCATTTGAAGAAGAAATACGAGAGAAATTGATTCATTCTATAAATCTAGAAGTATTTATAGAAAGTAGCAATGATTTGTTGTATGATGAAGCGTTCGAAAAAGTTTTTGAAGATAATTATAGTTCTTCAAGAACATATTATAGTGCTTCGACAATGAAACGAGCCTCTGATTTGTTTATTGACAGTTTTTATGCTACAGCCACTCCGAATACTTCATTTATTCGTTCGTGGTTTGTGAAGAAAATAGAAAAGCCAGTGACAAGGCGATGGGAAAATACAAGTGAAATAAAGAAAAAGGTTTTGAAGCAAAACAATGCACAAATAAAGAGAAGTCTTTTGTCCAAAATTTTTTATGAAGAAAACAAGTGGTTGGAAAATATAACAGAATTTTCATGTATTAGAACCTATTATAATGGGTTGTTGAATAAAGAAGTTCTTATACCTTATGTTTTTTTAAAACCATTAAAGCCTAAAAGCATTGATAACATTTTTAACATTTTGGAAAATGAATTGGGAATAATTCCGGAGGAAATTCTTGAGGAGAAATTTCATGACAAAGGTTTGGACATAGATTTTTATATATTAAAATATGAATATTTAACATGTATATTAAGTGATTTATATGGGGCATATTTTTGGAATAGATATGGAGAAAGCGAGGCCGCGTGGTCAGAAGTATTTGATGATGATTCGGATATTCTTGCATTTTCATATAAAGAACAAAATGTGTTTCGTATGGAGGATATATTAGTCAAGTGCCTACCAAAGTTAAAAAACTTACAAGAAGCATTGCATGATGAAAACATTTTGTGCGAGGAGCAAATTGATGGTTATTTGTTTGAACAAGAAAATGAAGCTCGTGCAATGATCAACTACGTATTAAAAACTATAGATGTTCCAGATAATGAAACACAAATAACAGCATACATTAAAGAATATTTTGCACTTAATAGTGATACAGACGAAACAAAAGCAGTTCGCAAAGAAAAAGAACGAATATTCGGCGTTTCAACAGGGACATTGGGAGAAATTATTGTAGACAAACCAAGCTATTATTCAGAATTGTTAAAATGTATGGATACAGGAATTTCATCATTGACTATCAAGTCTATGACTCTTAATGAGGATGAGGAAGAAATATTTATATGTTCAGTTGTTAATGCTGGCGAACAAGCATATAGAATAAAAGTTGATGAATATATGCCTATATTACATTATTTGGCTAAGATAGAAAAAGACTGCAAGAATTTGTATATGATGTCGCGGTGCGAGAATAAAGTTGAAGCTTTCTTAAAGTTGGTTGATGAAAGTCCTAGTAAGCCTCAAAATATGAGGCAAGATATGGAATATATTAGAAAAGTAATGAATGCACAAAATCGAAGTTACGCAGATATATACGTAAATAGATGTAGTGATAACAATGAGGTCTCAGAATATGAAAAATATTATTATCAGGTAATGAAATAAAGGCAAGGAGAATTTGAGGCTACAATGAAATCTACAATAAAAAAAGCGATAGATGATTATAATGTGATATTTAAGAATGGAGGGGTGGATACAAAGTTAGAATGCAATGGTATGAAGCAATATTCTTTGAATTGTATGGCGTTAGACGGGATTGAAATTTGCTCATATATTATAATGAAAAGAACGGATTGTGAAGATGCCAATCTTGTTGATATTCAACAAATACAATGGAAGATTCTAGAAATTGATTATGAAGGAAAAAAAGAAAATATCTTTTATCCGAGTATAGATTTTCAAGAAGAAATACAGGAACTGAAGTTAAGAAAATGTTCAAAAAACAATTATGTTTCCACAAAAGTATGCGATTTTGAAAGTTATAAAACCTGTACAATGCAGTCGGGGGAAAAATCAGTCATATCTACTGATATTGAAATCGAAATGTTATTTGATATAAATAGACGTGGAAAAAGACTTGAGGAACTTAAGTTCCTATCAATGTTTTTATGTTGCGATATAGAAATTATGCATTGTTTTTATAAGAGTATGTTGGATTATGTAAAAAAACATCAAACAGAAGATTTGAAACAACTAAAAGAAGATATTAATAATTTTGTTGCAGGTGTTCGTGCTATAAATGATAATTTAAAAAAAGAAAATTATGAAGACTTTTCAAAGTTAATGGAAACTTCAAGAATTGTAGCAGAATTAATGAGAAAACGCAGATACGATGACGGAAATGTCATGTTAAGTGATGAATTTCAAAACAGGTTCTTTGAAAAATTAGAAAAATATGTTCGGTTTAGCAAGCGGTGGAGTAAACGAAAGAAAATTAATGGAAAGAGTTGTAAAGACTATGAGAGAGAAATTGAAAGCATGGCTAAATGAAAATAAAAAATTCATTTTTTTATTAACTTTTTTACTTGTGGCTTGTCCATTGATATTATCTTTTTTGGTATATAATCAAAACGTGTTATCCTGTATACCGGGAGATACAAATGTATGGATGGGTTTTTGGGCTTCATATTCAGGAACCATAGTTACAGTATGTGTCGCAATTATCAGTTGGAAGGGTAATAAAAAGATTGAAAAATTAGATGCTACTTTGAGAGAGGAACAAAGACAATATTTTCTTTCAATGATAGGAACAAATCTTCGCTTAAATAATACATATATAAAAGCAATATCACAATTGGATATTGCAGAATATGCAAAAAAAGTTGGTACAAAAAAAGTTGGATATAAAATCATAATGGAATTTGAAAATGTTTCTAATAGAGTTATTGCAAATATTCGAGTAAAGGGAATTGGCATTGAATTAGATAAAAAGTTAATTCAGATAGACAAGGGAGATATTGAGGCGTCTTTTCGTCTGCAAGGAAATACTCCGATTGTTGAAATTTTGTTATGGATGAATACCGGGTATCCAATTGAACGAAAATTTACTCAATTTTATTTTTATTATTCGCAATTTCCTATAGAAGGAAATCAGATGAAATTGACAATGAGTATGGATGTTGAGTTACAGAAAAGTAGAATCTTACATGAGAAAGAAGATGAAAAAGTAACCAATATGCAATTGGATATGAATTTAAAAATGGAACCTATTTTGGAGAAAAAATATGGATCCAACAAGGTGAATATTATTAATTATAATTTAGTGGAAAATACTAAGTAGCTGAAATTAGTATGAATTTTTGTTTTGGATTCACTTATGTAAGCCGTTCCTTTTTGTTAATGTTATGTAAACAGTAACGAAAGGAGGAACATGATATGAACAAACTTTATATCGACTTGGAAAATGTCTTGAAGGAGAAGGGAGTCAGTAAGAACCGCCTTTGCATGAATTGTAGCTTGCAGAGAACGCAGCTTAACAATTACTGCAAGAATAAGGTTAGGGGCGTAGATTTGACCATTCTGGGAAGAATGTGTGCGTATCTGGACTGTACACCAAACGACATTTTGAAATTTAAAGAAGAGTAGTAAGGGAATGCTATCGTGCCAAAAGGCGCGATAGCATTTTTAAAAGTCCTGACTTCGCATATACGATATGTTAAACTAAAATAAACATTTGAAGACGCAGTGGATAGAGCGATTGATAAGTGTATCCGAGAAGATATATTGCGAGAGTTTCTGGAAAGAAATCGTGCGGAGGCGAGAACGATGAGTATATATGAATATGACCAAGAAGAACACATAAGGTTAGAACGTGAGGATGCGTATGATGATGGGCTAAAATTAGGAAGAGAAGAAGGAAGAAAAGAAGGCATAGAACTTGGGGAATACAAAAAACTAAGAGAACAGGTAGAAAAGAAGATGAAGAAAGGCCTTTCGGTTTCTGACATTGCGGAAATGCTTGAGGAGAACATTGATAAGGTTGAAGAGCTTATGAAAAGTCTACAGAATGAAATCAGTAACTAAAAGGACATATTTGAATACGGATTAGTGAGAAGATGCTATCGCGCTGTGAAAGGTGCGGTAGCATTTTTTCGACTTTTCTCGCGTAGCACTTGTAAAAAGATACATTTAGGAGTATAATAAATTAGTTGAAGTATGTCTATTCAACACAAGAGAAATGAAAGTAACTTGGAGTTAAGAAGTATGAAGCAGGAAGTCCAGTATTTGTTGGAAATTGTAAAGTACATATTGAATAAACAGCAGGGTGCAGCACCAATTCCAGCAAAAGATATGGATTGGGAGGCACTGATTAAGTTAGCAAAGAACCACAGCATTCTGAACTTGGTACATTATGCAGTGGATAAACTGCCTGATGAACACAAGCCAGATGCTGATAGGTGTAAACTCCTATATCAGGCTTCTGTCAATGCGATTGTGAGAAATTACAATCAGATAGAAGGAATTAAGGAAATCTTCCAGAAGTTCGAGGAAGAAGGTATCTACGTGTTCGCGGTAAAAGGGATTTGCACAAAGAATTATTATCCGCAGACAGATATGCGAACCATGGGGGATATTGATTTACTATATCAACCGCAACAAGATGCCAAAGTAAGAAAAGCAATGCAGGAGTTAGGGTATGATGGACGCGTTGAGGGAAGACAGCATGACTGTTATTCCAGACCACCGTACGTGGCTGTAGAAATGCATCGTGATTTGGTGGAAGCTGATTCTGCATATAGTACATATTATGAGACAATATGGGAACGTGTAAAACCAAAAGAAAGTTTTCAATATGTGTATGAATTATCACTGGAAGATGAGTTTATATATACATTTGTTCATTTGGTAAGGCATTTCCAAGATGGTGGAATAGGAATTCGTTTTGTAATGGATGTCTATGTCTATAGTCATTTAGAAGGAATGAATTGGCATTATGTAGAGGCGGAATTGAAGAAACTTGGGTTATGGGAGTTTTTCACAAATCTCTCGGAACTTGCAGAAGTTTGGTTTGGAACTGAAACATGTTCAGAAAAAGGAGATAGCGAGATTATAAATAAGCTAACATCGTATATTATATCGAACGGAACATTTGGAACATCAAAAAATGCGGCGGCAGTTCTAGTTGCAAGAAACGGAAGAAATCGATTTATATTAAAGACGGTTTTCCCAAATTTAAGAAACATGCAATCAATGTTTTCGTGGTTAAATAAATGGCCAATTTTGCTACCATATGCATGGTTGTTGCGTGGGGTTAGAAGTATAACAACAAGACGAAAGAACATACATGAACAATTAGATAGATATAAAAATGGTGATGAAGAATACGGAAGGGAATTGCAAAGATTCTTTGAAACGTGTGGATTATAAAAGAATGAAAGCAGGAAAAGTTATGAGGAAAAGAATTTATCTTTCTTCGCCAACAATGCACGGGGAAGAACAAAAATATATTCAAGAAGCATTTGATACTAACTGGGTAGCACCACTTGGACCAAATGTAAATGCTTTTGAAAAAGAGATGGCAGAATATGTAGGAATCAGACATGCTACTGCATTAAGTGCCGGAACGGCGGCCTTGCATTTGGCGATGAAATTAGCGGGAGTAAAAGCAGGAGACAGGGTGTTTGTTTCTTCACTTACATTTTCAGCCACCTGTAATCCTATTACATATGAAAATGCAATTCCGGTATTTATTGATTCTGAAAGAGATACTTGGAACATGTCGCCGGATGCATTAAGAAAAGCATTTGAAAAATATCCGGATACAAGGGTGGTTGTAGTAGTGCATCTCTACGGGACACCTTGTAAATTGGATGAGATTATGGCAATCTGCAAAGAACATGGAGCAATACTCATTGAAGATGCCGCAGAGAGTCTGGGTGCAACCTACAAAGGTAAAATGACGGGTACGTTTGGAAAATACGGTATCTACTCATTCAATGGAAATAAAATCATCACAACTTCAGGTGGCGGAATGCTTGTATCTGAGAGTGAAGAAGATATGAAAAAAGCAATCTTCTGGGCTACCCAAGCAAGAGAGCCAGAAAGACATTACGAGCATAAAGAGATTGGATATAATTACCGAATGTCGAACGTTGTAGCGGGAATTGGACGTGGTCAGTTGCTTCATCTAGATGAACATGTTGCTTTGAAAAAGAAAATTTATGATACATACAAAAAGGCCTTTGCAGATATTGCAGATATTGAAATGAACCCAATTCCAGAAGAGTGTGAGGCAAACTATTGGTTGTCTTGTATTACTTTAAAGTCAGGATGTAAGGTGACACCACTTGATATTATGATTGCATTAGAAAATGAAAATATTGAAAGCAGACCAATCTGGAAGCCAATGCACTTGCAACCAGTGTATGCAGAAAATGATTTTATTACAACAGAGGAAAAGGCAAGTGTGGGTGAAGATATCTTTAACCGAGGCGTGTGTCTGCCAAGTGATATTAAGATGACTGAGGAAGACATTGAGAAAGTAATTGATATTATAAAATCATTATTTTAAGGAAAAGAGAGAATGTATAAAAAATATTTCAAAAGGATAATGGATTTCATATTATCTCTGTTTGCGATTATTGTATTATCACCAGTGCTTCTACTTGTGGCAATCTTGGTGAGAACAAAGCTAGGAAGTCCAGTATTGTTTAAGCAAGAAAGACCGGGAAAAGATGAGAAAATCTTTAAGTTATACAAATTTCGCACTATGACGGATGAAAAAGATGAGGATGGGAATTTGTTGCCTGACGAAGTGAGATTAACAAAATTTGGCAAAATGCTTCGTTCCACAAGTTTGGATGAACTACCGGAGTTATTTAATATTCTAAAGGGTGACATGAGCATCATTGGACCTAGACCTTTGTTGGTAAGATATTTACCTAGATATAATGCAGAACAGAAGCGCCGTCATGAAGTAAGACCGGGTCTTAGTGGGTTGGCTCAGGTGAATGGGCGAAATGCCATTAGTTGGGAAGAAAAGTTTAAGTATGATGTGGAATATGTTGAACATGTGACATTTCTGGGTGATTGGAAAATTATTTTTCAAACAGTGTGGAACGTACTTAAACGTGATGGAATTAGTTCAGAAACAAGTGTAACCATGGAAGAATTCATGGGTAATGTGTCAGAATAGGGGTACATATGTATAACAAATTAATTATTATAGGTGCAGGTGGACATGGGAAAGTTGTGGCAGACATTGCAACAAAAACACAAAAGTATGGAGAAATTCAATTTCTGGATGATAATGTAGATGTAAAGGAATGCGTGGGCTTTCCGATTGTAGGAACGAGTACGGAAGCAAAACAATATATTGGAGAGGCAGAATTTTTTGTTGCAATTGGTAATGCAAAACACAGAAAAAAAATTATGGAGCAACTCGAAAAAAATAGTGCAGTTTTCGCAACACTTATTCATCCTAATGCCAGTGTGGGTATAGAGGTGTCAATAGGGATAGGAACTGTAGTGATGGCAGGTGCAGTTGTTAATTCGGACACAGTTATAGGAAAAGGTTGTATTATAAATACTTGTGCGTCCATTGATCATGATTGTTGTGTAGATGATTATGTTCATGTGTCCGTAGGAGCGCATTTATGTGGTACTGTAAAGGTGGGAGAAGAAACCCTAATTGGTGCAGGCGCAACTGTAAAAAATAATGTGAATATCTGTGGGGGATGTGTTATTAGCACAGGTGCTGCTGTAATCAAAAATATAGAAGAAGAAGGAATTTATATGGGCGTTCCTTCGAAAAAAAGAAAAATAAAGAAAATATGTTTTGTAACAACAATCTCAACGACAATAAAAGCTTTTCTTATACCATTTGCAACATATTTGCATGACTATGGAAATTATGACGTGACTTTTATATGTGATAAAGATGAACAATTAACAGAAATTATTCCACCATATATGCATTATATTCCAGTGGGAATGAAAAGAGGAATGAGTTTATCCGGTGTCAAATCGGTTTTTGATTTGAAGAAGGTGTTTGAAAAAGAGCAATTTGATATTGTTCAATACTCTACACCAAATGCTGCTTTTTATGCTTCA
Source organism: Faecalimonas sp. (assembly GCA_045649385.1). Classification (GTDB taxonomy): domain Bacteria; phylum Bacillota; class Clostridia; order Lachnospirales; family Lachnospiraceae; genus Faecalimonas. The sequence goes on from JAZRPT010000071.1 coordinate 21,613, forward strand.
ATTGCCGCAAAAATGGCGAAGGTCAAGAATCGAGTATATTGTCAATGGGGCATAAGATATATGGGATTTAAAGGGGTTGCTAGAAAAATTTTTAAGAAAATAGAACAAATAACATGCAGAAACTCTACTTATATTGAGTCTGAAAGCTTCAATTTATATGAATTTAGCTTGAAAGAAAAATTATATGATAGAAATAAAGCATGTGTTATTTGGAATGGAAGTGCTAGTGGCGTGGATTTGGCAAAATTTGATATTTCACAGAAGGAAAAATGGAGAAAAACTATTAGAACTGAGTATGGTATCAAGGATGATGAAGTGACTTTTGGATATGCCGGAAGAATTACTAGAGATAAAGGAATTAACGAGTTGTTGGAGGCATTCCAAATGATTGTGGAAAAAGGAAATGCTAGATTGTTACTTATAGGAACAATTGATGGAAAAGGTTTCCTTGAACAGGAGTTATTTGAATGGGCACAAAAAAATAATAAAATATCATGGGTAGAGTGGACAGCAGAAACCGAGAAATATTTTGCGGCATTAGATGTGTTTGTTTCACCGAGTTATCGAGAAGGATTTGGATTGGTTGTGATTGAGGCTGAAGCAATGGGAATACCTGCAATTGTTTCTGATGTACCGGGACAGATTGATGCCATTATGGAAAATGAAACAGGCTTAGCTGTTGCAGTGAAGAGTGCAGCAGATTTGGCGCGGGCAATGTGTCAGTTAATGGAAACAGAAGAAGTAAGACAACGGTATGGAAAAGCGGCGAGAAAATTTGTAGAAGACAATTATGAACAACAAACACTTTTCTCACATCTTTTACAAAAACGAGATGGATTATTAAAATAGATTAGTATATAAAGAGAGGAAATACATATGCCGAAAGTAAGTGTTTTGATGGGGGCATATAATTGCGCGGCGACGATTGGAAAGAGCATAGAATCCATTATTGCTCAAACATATGAGGATTGGGAGTTATTAATATGTGATGATGGTTCGGTAGACAATACATTGGATATAATTAGAGCATATGCGAAAAAGGATAAACGTATTAAGGTTTTATTTAATGAGAGAAATCGAGGTTTATCATATACGTTAAATCGTTGTATTGAGATTGCTGAAGGAGAATATTGTGCTCGCATGGATGGAGATGATTTATGCGATGAAACAAGATTTGAAAAGCAGGTAGATTTTTTGGATAAGCATACAGAATATGGATTTGTTAGCACTACTATGAAACGCTTTGATGAGCAAGGGGTGTATCAAGTTCCTGAGAAAAAACCATCCTATTCACCAACCGTTAAGGATTTTATCAAGGGCTCTCCGTTTTGTCATGCACCTGCAATGTTACGAAGAACTGCGTATTTAGAAGTGGGTGGCTACAGAGATATTAAGAAAACGCGAGGAGTTGAAGACTATGACTTGTGGTTTCGTTTATATTCTAGGAATATACGAGGAAGTATTATTAACGAACCATTATACAGTATGTTTGATGGAAGAGATGCGGCTCACAGAAGAACTTTCAACCGTCGATTAAACGAAGCTTGGGTGAGAAAACAGGGATATCAGATGTTGAATATTCCAATTTTAAATTATATTTATGTTTTAAAGCCTATTATTATTGGATTTATTCCGCAGTGTGTATATAAAATAATTAGATAAGTATAGGACTTGTATTATGTTTTTGGTTTCATTGTGTACGTTTTTGTATGTATTTATTTTATTTCTTGGACGAAATGGACAACGTAGAATTCAATGCCCTGCCAAAGGATTTAATGGTGAATGGAAATTTGAAATAAATAAGCAAATATTTATTGCTGTTGCATCTGTATTAATATGTACATCAACATTGCGATATGGATGGATAGATACTTATGCCTATAAAGAGATGTATGTTTTATCAAGGGGAAATCTTTTGTATGTGAACAGTGCACCATATGGTGTGGAAGCAGGATGGCTCTATTTTTGCTACTTGTTGAATTTTATTTCAGCAAGTCCCAAATTACTGTTATTTGTTTCAGCAACAATTATCATAGCAGCATATGTTTCCTTGATAAAAAGATATTCATGCGACCCAATTTTTTCGTTGATTATATTCTTTTGCATATTGTATATGGACACAAACAATGGATTAAGACAAATGGTGGCAACATCTATTATTATGCTTGCGTTTCCATTGCTAACTAGCAAAAAGATTTGGAAATATATTTTATATGGCGTTGTAGTTTTATTTGCAATGCAATTACATACATCGGCTGTTGTTTGTTTCTTTTTGTTGTTTGTAGTTATAGGCAGACCGTTTAATTTTAAAGTAAAACTAGCTGTAATATTTGGAGTTGTATTTACTTTGGCGCCTGAATTAATTAATGATTATATGGGCGAAATATTTAGCGATAGTAAATATCTATATTACTTAGATATGTCCGGTGGAATGACCTTTTTGCGAGCGTTTATAACTGGAATTTTCCCTGCATTGCTTACGTTTTTCTATTTGCGGAGATGTAAGAAGAATTGTATAAAAATTGATTATACAGAAGGAATTTTGGTTAACCTTCTTTTGATCAATTCGATGTTTATCCTAATGGGATGCTATATGGCATACTGGAACAGAATGGGATTTTATACGGCGTTTGCACCGATTTTATTAATACCCAAGTTGTCCCAAAGCATGTTTATAAGAGAGCAGAGAAAGATGGTAAAACTGATAGCTATTTGTCTTTATTCGTTGTTCTTTGCATACAACATATATGTAAATATCGGTTACGGTGCGATAGATGATTTTTATATATCATTATTTAAATAGAAGTGAGGAAAGAGATGCTCAAGGTATTATTTTTTATTCCTAATCTTGCACATGGAGGAGCAGAACGTGTGCTAGTTAATTTAGTGAACCATATGAATTACGACCAATTTGACATTACGGTTCAGACAATGTTTGATGTGGGAATTTACAAGAATAAATTAAATAAACAGGTTAGATATATTGGAGGATTTCCTTGGTATTTCAAAGGGAATACGATTGTTTACAAGTTGTTTTCACCGAAGACATTATATAAAATGTATATAAAAGAACAGTATGACATTATTGTTTCATATTTGGAAGGGCCGAGTGCAAGAGTAGTGAGTGGTTGTACTGCTGCGAGTACAAAATTGATCAACTGGATGCATATCGAACTTGAAAATAAAGAATATGCAATACAAGTATTTCGAAATATGGCTGAGGCTGAGAAATGTTATAAACGTTTTGACCGTATTGCATGTGTATCGGAAACTGTAAGAGAAAGTTTTAAGCAAATGTTCAAGGTAGATGTGCCGGTAGAGGTTTATTATAATACTGTGGAGACGGAACAGATTCGAAAACTTGCAGGAGAACCAATTGAAGATATACAGTTCAAGAAAGATGAATTAAATGTAATATCTGTTGCAAAATTAATGAAATCCAAGGGTTATGATCGTCTGGTGAAAATTCAAAGGAAGTTGCGAGAGGAAGGTCATAAAACACATATTTATATAGTTGGAAAAGGTGAAGAATTGGCAGAACTTGAAAGTATGGTCGAGGAAAACGGATTAAAAGATTCTTGGACATTTATTGGATTTAAAGGGAATCCATATAAATATGTGAAGCAAGCAGATTTGTATGTGTGTTCTTCACGTAAGGAAGGATTTAGTACAGCAGTAACAGAAGCACTGATTGTAGGAACTCCGGTTGTAAGTACAGATTGTTCCGGTGCAAGGGAACTTCTTGGATATAACGATGAATATGGAATTGTAACTGACAATCACGAGGATGCATTACTTGAAGGAATTAAGAAAATGATCACTGAGCCAGGAATGTTAAAACATTATAAAAAGCAAGCTGAAATCAGAGGAGATAAGTTCAGCACGGAAGAGACTGTAATAGAAGTGGAAAAAATGTTGAATGAAATAGTTGCAAAATAACAATTTGTGATTAGTGCAAAACTTGCTATTGAGGTATTGAGGAAAATGAATATTTGTATTTTTAATGGGGATATGTCTAGAGGTGGTGGCACAGAACGGATTACACAAATTTTGGCCAACGGCCTAGTTGACAGAAAAGGTTATACAATAACAGTTTTAAATTTGAATAATGAGTCCGAGAATAGCTATTACCCGCTAAATGGCAAAGTAATATTTAAAGTTCTTCGTTCAAAAGGCATTATGAGTAAAATTTTTGAATTGAGGAAATTTCTAAAAGCAGAAAAGTTTGATATTTTAATTAATGTCGATATAATGTTAGGAATATATTCCTTGCCAGCAAGTGTTTTTCTAACCCATACGAAAATAGTTTCGTGGGAAATGTTTAATATTCGTAATGACATAGGAAGTAAATATACTAAAATGATTCGAAAAGTATGTCTGAGAAAAAGCGCCTATTATATAAATCAGACGAAAGGGGATATGGACGCTTTTAATAATGAAATGCCAGTAAGGTGTCCTATTACTTATATTTATAACCCTTGTCAGGTGGACCTGTCGTATATGGGATATAACATAGAATCTAAAATTATATTAACAGCGGGACATTTTTTCTATACAAAAGGATATGATTTAGCAGTTGAAATTGCGAAAAAGGTGTTTCAAAAACATCCAGAATGGAGTTGGGAATTCTATGGTGATGGACAAGAATTAGATGAGGTAAGGAACAAGGTTTGGGAATGTGGATTAGAGAAAAATATTATATTTTGTGGAAGAACGAATGATATAACATCTGTTTATAAAAAGGCGGCGATGTATGTAATGACTTCGAGAAGTGAGGGTTTTGGATTAGTTCTCACAGAGGCTAAGGCATGTAACCTTCCTACTTTAGCATATGATATTGATTTTGGACCGAGGGAAATCATTGAGCATAACGTGAGTGGTTATTTAGTTGAGGCGTTTGACTCAGATGCAATGGCGGGTAGAATCTGCGAATTAATAGAGGATAATGAAAAAAGAACATTGTTTTCAAATAGAGCAAAAGATAATTGTTGGAAGTTCACGCAACAGGCCTTTCTCGATAAGTGGATAGAAATTTTTGAGGAAATAGCTGAAAAAGATTAAAAGTAAAAAATTTGAAATAATGAAAAATATGGAGGAAAATTCGTGAAAATAGCGGTTATCACATTTAGCGATTTTAATACAAACTATGGATCAATGTTACAAGCCTTCGCACTCAAAACGTATCTGGAAGGTCTAGGACATCAGGTAACATTTATTAAATATAGAGAGTTTAATAAAGATTTAAATAAAGGTAAAAAATTAAAAGAGCGCGTAGTTTTGTTTGCAAAAAAGACAATTTTATCCGTGTACGCGTTGTTAAAAAGGAAAGATATTAAGTCTACAAAAGAAAATTTCTGTTCTTTTAAAAAAGAGTATTTTCAATACACACCATTATATACATCTAATGAAGAGTTAAGAGACAAATTGGAACAATTTGATTGTTATATTTGCGGAAGTGATCAAATATGGAATTTGTCTTGTTTAGGAGGATTAAGAACTCCGTATTTTTTGGAGTTTGTGCCAGAAGATAAGATTAAAATAGCTTATGCTGCCAGTATGGGCGAATATCACTTTAATAATGAGGAAAGCAACAAAATAAGAACTTTATTAGAACGCTTAGATGCCATTTCTCTTAGGGAGGAAGATAATGTAGATGAGGTTCAGAAATTGACAAAAGTAGATGTGTCCAGCGTGGTGGATCCAGTTTTTTTATTGAATAAGGATGAATGGTCGCGCTACATATCAAAACCATTAGTTGAAGGCGAGTATGGAGTTTGCTATTTCGTCAGACGTTCTAACTTTGGTAAAAAAGTTGTTGGACTGTTAAGGAAGAAATTCAATATTCCAATTTATAATCTAAGTGATAATTTAAATTATATAAAGGGAACATCAGATGAGTTTATATCAGTAGGACCAATGGAATTTGTTAACTTAATTAAGAATGCAAAGTTTACAGTTGGTACATCTTTTCATCTCACAGCGTTTTCTGTTATTTTTGGTACACCGTTTTTGGCAGTGGGACTCGAATCGAATCGTTCAAGAATATGTAATTTGTTGAAATTAGTTGATATGGAGAGGAATTATGTGACAGAAATAACAGATTTTAATTTGGTGTTGCAATCTTTTCTTAGGTGGATAAAAGAAGATGGGGCTTTAAATAAACGTATTGAATACTCAAAGTCTTTTTTGCACAGAAATTTGAATAAAGAGTAAAATGAGAGGTGGAAGAAAACGAGATGAGCAATGTTGGGAAAGAGCAAGGGGAAAAGACTACTTTTAATGAAAGAAATTATAATATAGATTTTGTGAGAGTGATCTTTGCTTTGTGGGTCGTTGTTTTACATACATCTCCTTTTATAGAATATAATTTCTATTTGGGTTATGCTGTGTGTCATGTATACTCAAGATTAGCAGTTCCGTTTTTTGCGGCATTATCTGGATATTATTTATTAAAAGATTATTCAGTTAAAAAAGCATTATTGTATATCAAGAAAATAACGCTTACTTATGTGTTTTGGAATAGTCTTTCTTGCTTAATTGATATCTGTTTTGGGTATACAAAGGAGAATATTGTCTTATTTCTAATCAAAGCATTCTTTTTACAAGGACAACATGCATTGTGGTATATGCTTGCATTAATCTATACGGTTATACTTACAATTATTGTATATATTCTTAATATCAAACGTAGTTTTCTTTTGGGGTGTAGTTTTGTTTTACTCTTATTAGGGATTTTAACAAATGCTTATGGGAATTTATTTTTGGCAATGGGTTCTATTAAGAAGATTTTTGGATTGTTAAGTGCAGATATTCAGAATGGTTTACCGTTTGTAATTATCCCTTATTTTTCGATGGGTTATGTAATAAATCGTACTATTGAGAGAAGAGCAAAGGAAAAAAGAAGCAATTGGCAGATCTTTTGCTTTTGTATTTTGGCATATACTGCAGAAGTGTTTTTTGTGACGATTGCTGATTTTCATTTAAGCAATGTATCATGTTTCATGACATATCCAACAATATATTTCTTAATCATTGCTTTATTGGTTGGCGAGAGGCAATGGCAATTTAAAAGAGCTCCATTATTTGGAGCAATGGCTAATGTTATTTATTATGCCCATAGTCTGATGTTGTATTTGATACCAGGTGTGATGAGAATATTTTTTAAAAGTTCCATAACTCAGACTATGCTATTTTTTGTAATTGTTATTATACTTTTACCTGTGAGTTATGTTTTGGCATATAACAAAAAAAGAATTGCCAAATGGATTTTGTGAATTTAACGAATGTATGGGGGGAAAATATGGCAGACATAAAATTAAGCGTGATTATACCTGTTTATAATGCATCAGAATTTCTCGGGGACTGCATAGAAAGTTTACTTGAGCAAGGTTTTGACTCAAAAGAATACGAAATCGTATGTGTGGATGATGGATCGACTGATAATTCATTGGATATTTTAAAGGATTATGCAAAAAGATATTCATTTATTGTTGTCTATCAAAAGGAAAATGGAGGTGTAGCGTCAACACGAAATTACGGTATTGAAAAAGCGAGGGGAGAGTACATTGCGTTTGTGGATTCAGATGATTTTATCTGTTCCAATACTTTAGCAAAACTTGTTTCTGAGGCAAAAACAAGAGATGTAGTAGGGGTACGTTTTGGTTATTCGTGTATAAAAGAAAACGACAAATTTATGAGAGAAAGTGATAAAGAATTTCTCTTTACTATGAAAGAAATTTGTGCTGACGATGCTCCTTTTCAAGTGTGGGGAATGTTATTAAAAAAAGAGTTAGTGATGCAAGCTGATTTGCGTTTCAATAAAATATTTAGGACTAGGGAAGATTATATTTTTAATTATTTATTGTTCGCATATCATGAAAAGAAAAAAATGTTAATAACAGATGCGCCAGTTTATAAATATAGAGTTAGGGAGGGGTCCTTAAGTCATATTATGAGCTATCAGTCTGAAACCTTTCAATGTGAAAGATTAGAAAATATGTTAGATTATATAAGAGAATGTGAACGGTTTGTAGTGGAACATCTAGACTGTAGTGAGACTACAAAACATGTAATTAGAAATAAAATAACATATTTTGCTGCAACGGCGTTGCTTTGTAGTTTAAGATGCAAATCAATTAAAGCAAAAGAGGTTCGATGTTTACTGAAGAGTATGGGTGTGTATCCTTATAAATGGCATGGCATTGTTTTCAATAAACAAATGTTAATTAAAATGCTAATTACAAGTTTTCCTATTTGCAATGTACTAGACTACTGCGGTTTGTTACGACGAAAAACTATAAATGAATAGTATCATATTACAATGATTAGAATATTCTAAGGCGATATGTCTATGGAGGGAAAATGAAAAATAGAACACGAACAGAAAAAAGTTTAATGAATGCATTTACAGGCGTGTTTGGACAAATGGTCTCTTTTGTGGCAAGTTTTATAGTTAGAACTATTTTTGTTTATAAATTAGGAGAGACATATCTAGGATTAAATGGATTATTTACAAATATCTTATCTGTATTAAATATTAGTGAGTTGGGTATTGGGACAGCAATTGTGCTGGATATGTATCGAACTGTTTCGCAAAAAGATGAAGAAAAAACAAAGCAATACTTGGAATTGTATAAAAAGATATACCGGTGTATTGGTGTGTTTATTATATGTTGTGGTATGATTTTGTTACCATTTTTGAAGTATTTTATTAACGACATAGAGTCTGTTGCTGGAATTAATTATCATATTATTTTTTTGTTTTATCTTTTTAATAGTGCATTTTCTTATCTTTGTTTTTCATATAGGGAATCTATTATTCAGGCAAATCAGATGCAATATAAGACGGGGATTATCAGTTATATGTTCAAAATTGCTGAGATGTTGCTTCAAGTTATTACTTTAACTATATTCGGTAATATTTATGTTTATTTAGTTATTCCGCTTGCATTAGGATGTATATCCAATGTTGTGAAAGGAGTACTGATCGGAAAATGGTACCCTTTCATTAAAAAAAAGCCATTTGGGAAATTGACAAAAACAGAAATAACAACCACAGCAAAAAATGTGTATGGAGTCGCTTTATATAAGCTTAGTGGTACTGTAATAAATTCGACAGATAATATTATACTATCATCGTTTGTCAGTTTAACATTGACTGGTCTTTATTCTAATTATCTTATTTTAATTGATGCAGTGAGGCACATAGTTGGGAATATATTTGGTTCTGTTACTTCAGGACTTGGCACTTTGAATGTAGAGGCGGGAGAGGATATAGAGAGGAAATATGAGATTTTTTCTATATTAAGTTTTTTGAATTTTTGGATATATGGCTTTTGTGCTACAGGTTTTTTCGTGTTATTGGGACCATTTGTTAAGATTTGGATAGGGGAGCGTTTTGCTTTGAATGGACTTACAGAGGCCATGATAATATTTAATTTTTTGGTAACTGGTCTCCAAGAAACCGTAGGTACACATAGAGCAGCGTATGGATTATTTTACAAAGGAAGATATAGACCAATAGTATCGGTGTTGGTAAACATTGTTGCTTCAATATTATTTGTGAATGTTTTTCCGGCAGAATATGGTGTTGTTGCAGTATTGTTAGGCACAGTTGTATCAAATTTATTTGTAACTTGGTGGTTTGATGCATATATGGTTTTTAAACATGCTTTTCATCGAAAACCATATAAGTTTTATATTGTGTTTTGGTTAAGAATGATTTATATTTTAGGGACATGTTTACTTTGCCAAGTAATATGTTCTATGTTTGAACTAAATGTAATTGCTACGGTGATAGTTAATTTTATTGTATGTACCGCGGTATTTAATTTACTATTTATTTTACTTTTTAATAAAAAAAAGGAATTCAAATATCTAATTAATTTTTTAACACCAATTATAAAACAAATACGTGGTCGCTAAAACTATCAACTTAGATGTTTGAGGACGATTTCTAAGACTGAGAAACCATAGGAAAATTGAAAGGAAGATTACATGTATCTGCAGGAGATAAAAGAGAAAAGAGAATTAGATATATGGTTAAAAGAAATGAATCTATCATTTAAGGCGAGAAGTACGGAGAGAATTCCTTATGAGGAAGTCATAAGTGAATATTTTCGTTCGAATGATAATCAAAGTGTATGGGGGGTGTATAGTGACGAAGATGAACTTTTAGGTGGAATGTGTCTTTTATATGATGTTGAGTATAAAAATATAAAACTTGCTAAGATTAGCCGTGTTTGGGTTTCGGTTCGATGTCAACATGCGGGTATTGGTACATTCTTAATGGAAGAGGCAGAAAAGATTGCCATTGGAGATGGTAGAGAAATGCTTCAATTAAATGTAGCTAATATATATGTGCCAGCGGTATCGTTATATAATAAAACTGGATTTAGAAAATATAAAATATATGCCAATGCTCCAAATACATACTATTTTATACGAATGATAAAACCCATTGGCGATTTTAAATTTTCAGAAATCAAAAGAATAGGTGCACTGATTAAATCGAATATAATTTTTAAAATTCTTTTTAAGAAAGACAGTTCACCATCGATTATGAATAGATTGATTTATGAGCGAATACTAAAATCTTGAAAATGTAGATGAGGGGCATGGGTATGAGTAATGAATTTATAAATATAACGATGGTTTTGGGGTCAAAGGGAGTTAATGCGACGGGCTTGATTCGTAGCCTTGGGCGAGAAGGGATTCCTGTAGTTTATGCTTCAAATAATAGTAGGATTGAAAGCAAATATGTATTTGATTATCTAAGACTTCCAAATAAAAAAGAAGATTGGGTCGGTTGCTTAGTTGAATATGTTAGGGGTCAGCTTGAAAAAATTGTAATTTTTCCTACGGATGATGAAACAGCACTATGGATAGATGATAATTATGAAATTTTGCAAAAAGACTTTATTGTACCAAACGCAAAAGGTAAATTAAAAACTTTTGCAGACAAAACGGTGATGAACGAGTTGGCGAGAAAAGTCGGATTAGATGTTCCAGACTTTATGAAAATATCATTGAACGAGTTCAATAAGGATATTCGTTATCCAGTTATACTAAAACCATATGCAGGATATGCCGGAGATAAGGGAGATATTGAAATATGTAGAAACAAAATAGATTATGCAGATGCTGTTGATAAGTTACAGGAGCAGGGATATAAGGAAATGTTGCTCCAGCAACTTTTGGACGAACCGAATCAGGAGGAAATAGGATTGATGGGAATGGTTCTTCCGAATGGAGAAGTTGTCATTCCAGGAATCATACATAAGATTCGTTCATATCCGGTTGGGCGTGGAAGTACTTCGTATGCTAGATTTACACCTGATATAAGTGATGTTGATATGAAGAAAATCAAACAGTTTGTAGCCGTGACAGGATATACTGGTTTATTTGATATTGAAATGATTAAGGCAAGAGGAAAGTATTGGTTTATAGAAATCAACTATAGAAATGGTCAATATGGATATACGCCAACTGTTGCAGGTTATAATTTGCCATCAAATTGGTATCGAGGAATGTTGGGACAAAATATTCAACTTGTCGACAATCTAAAAGAGATTTATTATATCAATGAACGTGATGATTTCAAGCATGTTAAGCATGGAGAAATATCTCTTTATACATGGCTGAAACAATTTCGGGGAGCGACAGCATATGGTATGTTTTGCCCAGAAGATCAGAGACCATATATAAGACAATATATGAAGATTCCAGATAGAATAGTTATAAAATATAATAGATGGAAAAATCTGTTAAGGGATTTATTAATTAAAGAAGAATGGAATATTGCTATAAGAGAAAAAGATACTACGCCATTGTGGAAAGATGGAGGAGTCGATAAACCATTTGAGGTATTACCAAATACAATACGTTATTGGGCGGCAGATCCTTTTATTATTTCTAACGAAAATCAAGACTATTTGTTTTTTGAAATGTATGATCGTTTTAAAGGGAAAGGGGTAATAGGGTATCGCATTATTGAAAATGGAAGGGTGGGGAAAATGAAAGTGGCTTATGAAGCAACTACACATCTTTCATTCCCATTTGTTTTCAAATATAATGGAGATATCTATATGTTGCCTGAAAATGCAAAAGGTAAAGAATTGGTGTTGCTTAAAGCAACTAATTTTCCGCAAGAATGGGAGATTGCGCAAAAATGGTTAGCAGGTAAGAGTGTATGTGATTCTGTTTTATTTCGATTAGGTAAAGATGTTTTTATGTTTACTCAAGAATTTGAAAAAGATTACAAGTTGGATTGTCTCAATGCCTATATTTATGACAATGGTGTGTGGCGACCATGCGACAATAACTTAATTGTTCAAGATATATCGAATGCTAGGATGGCAGGAGATATTATTTTTGAAGAAAACAAAGTTATTCGTGTTGCGCAAAATTGTCAAGGGACATATGGAAAAGGAATTAAATTTAACTATCTTAAATTTTTAAGTTCAGAAGAATATAGGGAAGAGTGTTTTAATGAAATTCTAGCATCAGATATTAATATTAAAAGGGGAAAACACAATTACCAAGGCATACATACTTATAATCAAAATCAAAGATATGAAGTTATAGATTTAAAATGTCGAAATGTTATAAAGATTGGAAACGTAATTAATATTGGATATCGGGTTATACAAAAATGTAAGATAGGCAAAAAGTAAGGAGAGAGAATGTCATGCATCAAACAAAATGCATTTTACAAGTGTGCGCTTATGCAGCACCTTATCCGGGTAACTTTATGAATACTCTACAAATGCTGGCTATTACTAATCAAGAAAGAGGCTACGAAACAGTTTTTGCTTTTTGCGAGACTGCGAAAGAACTGAAATGGTGTCAGGAATTATCAAAACAATATAAAATTTATTATTTACCTGTTAGTAAAGCTCGCATAAAACTGAAGACCTATACTGTCATGCGACGTATATATAAGGAAAACAATATAGTTATAGCGCATAGCCATTTTGAATTATATGATATGGCAGTAAATTTAATGGCGCCAAAAGGCACGAAAGTTTTTTGGCATTTACATGACTCATTGGAACTCAGTTATTTGCGTTCCAACACATTGTATAAAATCTTATGGAGAATGCAATATGGTTTGTGTAGCAAACATGTCACGCTTCTTTCTGTTTCAGAAAAAGCTAAAAAATATGCGATTAAATTAGGTTTTGATCCAAAGAATGCGTATTTTCTTGCAAACGGAATTGATTTAAACAGAATTGTACAAATGGATACATGTCAAAAATATGACTTTTTGATGTTTGGATGGGATTTCCAATGTAAAGGTGTTGATTTGATGTTAGATACACTTAATATACTGGCAGAGGAAGAATTCAAAGTGGGATTGGTAGCAGGAGAGCAAACATGGAGGCAAATTGATGTTACAAAATATAAGCAATTAACTAGGCAAGAAACTGTAAAAAATGTTTCAGAACTATATCAAGCATCAAAATGTTTTTTACATATAAGCAGGTCGGAAGGTTTATCTTATGCATTATTGGAAGCTGTTTACGCAGGGTGTATAATTATATGTAGCGATATAGAGCAGAATCTCTTTGCGGATATCTTCCCAACGGTTATTATGGTTGAAAGTGAAAACACACAAATGATTGCAGAAAGAATGCGTAGTGTTATTCGAAATGAAGTTATACTGAATGATATAGAAATTCAGCAGGCTAGAAAAATCGTAGAGAGAGAGTATTCGTTGCAAGCGTGGATAAGAAAAATACAGGCATTCTATTTTGCTGAGTAAGAGTGTAATATGTTTAAAGTTGTTTGATAATGATGGGGAAACCCAATCTGAAAAAGAGAAAGGGATTAACAAAATATAATATGTTTCGTTTGTATAGAGAATTTTGTGGGTATTTGCAACTATATTTCCCTAAAATCAAGTGGGTTATATTGTTTGGACTGATTTTTCTGAGTTTGTTATATTTAGAAAACTGGAAAGGTGCTGTGCAACAGAAAGGACCGGTAATATTCGTTTGTAAAATGCTATTATCTCTGACATGTTCATTTATCTTTGTCATGACCTTATTTGGTCGAACCACGGAGGGAAATTACGATTGGGAATTGATGCCATTTGAATCCTACTATAATGCTTGGACGGAAGGAAGCATGGAAATTATGCTACAGATTCTTGTGAACATAGCAATGTATATTCCATTAGGTTTTCTTCTGCCATGTTGTTTTCGATGGTTTGAGAGATACAGACATGTTTTATTTGTAGCCAGTGTAAGCTCGCTATTGATAGAATTGATTCAATTGATTTTCAAAATTGGCTTATTTGAAGTTGATGATATCATTAATAATATTTTAGGTGCAATTATAGGGATTGGATTATACACACTATTACGCGGAGAAAAGTCATGAAAGAATCAATCAAAAAAATATTTAACAAACTATCCAAAACGAAATTTGTCATCTTCCTATTCTTACTTTGGCAGTGCCTATTTTGGATAGAATATGGTTATTTCAAAATCAAGTGGCTAATAATTGGTAAAAAAAAGCTAGACCAAGATTCAGTTAAACTAGTATGTGAAGAATGCACCTTCATTTTCAAATCATTTGAACGTCAGAACATGGCGAAGCGACTTTATAAGAGTATTCAGTCATATTATCCAGGTGCAAAGGTGATTATCGCAGATGATAGTTCTAAACCATTGGATATCACTGGTGAAAATTTGGAAATTATTCAATTGTCATTTAATAGTGGTTTAAGTGTTGGATTGAATCGGGCATTGGAAAAGGTAACAACTCCATTTGTTGTACGAATGGATGATGACCAATTACTAACGCCATTTACGAAGATACATAAACAAATTATGTTTCTAAAAGAGTATTCAGAAGTAGATTTGGTGGGTATTTTATTGTATCACATGCCGATATGTCGTTCGCTAAAGAAAGCAGCTGAAGAATACTATAAGCAGCCAATGAATTATGCACCAAAGAAATTGATAATTCCACATATGACAGAGATTGATGATACGCATATTGTGGTTGGCAAGTCTTCGAACACATTTGTGGCAAGGACAGACAAATTAAAAGAAATAAGGTATGATGATAATATTCGAATGATTGATCATAATGAATTTTTCTTCCGTGCAGCCGGAAACATCGTGTCGGTGTTGGATAAGACTGCATTTGTACTTCATTATCGTAATCGATTTGATATGCACTATAATAAATACAGAAATGATTATCAAAGAGATCAGATTTACATCAGAGAAAAGATGAAGAAGCTGTTACAATGTTAAAATATTAGATGAGAGGGAAAAATGAACAAAACAAATGAAAGATTTCTAGAAGCTCTAAGAGCTTCCTTGCAAAAACAGAATATTGTTTGGGATGATATGTCTAAGAATGACTGGCATACATTGTTTAAATTGGCAGATTCACAAAGTGTGTTACCGCTGATTTATCAAGCAATTTATAGTTGCCCTTCTGCAAAGGAGCATGCGGATATTATGAAGTCTTATTTTAGTATTGTATCCGAGCAAGTGGCAATGCAGGTAATGAAGACAGCAGAATTTTTAGATGTGTATCAAAAACTTTGTAATCAAGGAGTAAAGCCATTGATTGTCAAAGGATTAATTTGTAGAAATCTTTACCCACTTCCGGATTATCGTCCGTCAACGGATGAAGATGTGTTCATTCTGCCAGAGCAATTTGATATTTGTCACAAAGAATTTATGAACTATGGCATGCAATTGCTAGAAGATGATGAAGATATTTATAAGGCATACGAGGTCGCTTATTGGAAGAACCCTACGCTACTCTATATAGAGTTACATAAGAATTTATTTCCACCGGAATCGGAAGCATATGGAGAGTTTAATAACTACTTTAAGGGGGCGCATCAGCGAGCGATACAAGAGAACATACATGGAACATCTGTGTATACATTAGATTATACAGAGCATTTGTTTTATTTGATATGTCACGCGTTTAAGCATTTCTTAGGAAGTGGATTTGGTATTAGGCAAGTGTGTGATATCACGTTGTTTGCTAATAGATATGGAAAAGAAATTGATTGGGAATTGTTGTTGAGACAGTGTAAAGAAATCGCGGCTGACAGATTTGTTGCAACATTGTTCCAGATAGGAGAAAAGTATTTGACTTTTGATCCTAAGCAGGCTTGCTATCCGGATGTTTTTGGGGAATTAGCTGTTGACGAAGAAGATTTGTTGATGGACATGCTTGAAGGAGGAGTCCTTGGTAATTGCGATTTGAGTCGTATCCACAGTAGCAATATCACATTGCAAGCAGCCGCTGCAAATAAGAAGGGAAAGGAATCCAGGGGCATGGTACTTAAGACCATTTTCCCTTCGAGAAAGTATTTGGTGAAGTGGTATAAGTATTTGGAGAAATATCCATTTTTACTTCCGGTTGCGTGGGTGAGCCGAATATTTAAGTACCTTGGGGAAACAGATAAGAAACATAATGCACCTGGGAAGGCGATGCAGATAGGTACGCAGAGAGTGGAATTGCTGAAAAAATATGGGGTGCTGAGATAATAGTAAAGCGATCTCAACTACTAATCATAAGTGAGATCGCTTTTTGAATGCACAAAATGAGATTACGGAATGAAACGACAATAGGCTCTATCGTCGAAACTCACATTTCCTTTTTGTAATCCTTTTGTAGAAGGATGTAAGTGAAAACATAATGGATCATTTTTAAGAATGTTCTCAAGCGATTTCTCGCATTGGTTTAAATTCTCTTTTAGTACAGGATATCCATCACTAGCAAGTGTAATCATATCTCCTTTTGAAACAGGATATCGTTTAATCATGGATTTTTCAACACCCATTCCGTTTAGTACGGGGTATCCCCAATAACCGAGTTTGTTCTCGAATGCAAATTGTAGGATTAGATTTTGTTGAATTGAGTTTCTTCCTAAATCATTTTCTTTCAATTCTTCCAATGTTTTGCCTTGTGATAGATGATATTCTATATTGAGAGCTCGAATCTTTGCATTTAATTTATCTATTTTTTTGGTATGCTTATGGACGGTATTGTTGATTCTACATTGACAATCGCCATATGACCATATTTCCTTATAATAGTTGTTATAAATAATAATAGATGCTCTCGGATAGTCGGCGCAGGTAAGGCGTTCTAGGTGTTTCTGTATATTTGCATTCAAAAACAGATCAAGATTATCAAATAGTTCTTCGGAAGTTTGTGTGGCAATGTCTTTTTGCAAATAATCGACTAGGAGTTGTTTGGCATAATACCCACTAGTCATTCCATCCCATGAATATGTGCCTTTTGCTGTAACACCGTCTATTACAGCAATTAGTTGTTGGCCAATTACTAAGCCATCTTCGCATAAATTGGGAACATTGTGTTTTCCACATAAAAAGTGTTCTAATATTTTCATTTTACTCACATGCTTTCTTTGAGATAATCTAATAACATTATAACAGAAGCGGAGGCAGATGGCATCATATGATATGCTTTTCCTTGGTGGATTATCTTGTTTGGTAAAATGGCCAGTTTTTGTAACTCGTTTTTAGATATCCATAAAAATTTTGTGCCGTCTTCTAGTATTTCCCATTTTTTCTTGTTTTTTTTGTGTTCGATAGAGAAGTTTTCTTCTATTTTATCCTTCGACCATGTTGAGCGTAAGAAAAATAGAAACTGTGGCTTTCCGCCTTCTACCATATCGCGATATGCTGAAATTAAATGTTTTTCTATGGAGAATTCTTCTAATGCATTTTGAGGAATATGTAATTCATTTTGGATTTCATGGAAAATCCCATTAATTAGTCCTTCTTTTGTGAAACAACCAGATGAATCCAAGGCATATTTGGTTTTTAAACTTGCGCCAATGCTGTTCCCATAGGTTCCTTTCCCAATCGACAACTGTTTGCTTCTTTTAACAAATACAATATAATTATCAGCAGACTCTATGAAACCATTAAAGCCAATATGATTTGAAAGTTTTGATCTTTCTAAAGGATTTAGAAAAGGGCCAAATTCAAGTTTGTCTCTTAGCGTTAGTCCGTTGCTTAAAACGAAATCAATTGCACGATTCGTCACAAGGGAATCAAAATAGGTGGTTCGCGATGTATTGAGTGTAAATCTATTATTTTCATTTTTCCACCCATCAACTCGAATATTCAGTTGATTATAAATATTTGACGTTGCATGGGCAGAGAATAATTCGTCATAATGTTCCTTTACAATATCTGGAAGGGTGTATAGGTTATTTGAATCATTAATCTCGATAGTACAGTTTCGAAGTTTATATTCGCATATAACCGGAATGTCAACTTGGTCAGTTTCCCCTTTTTTTAATTTTTTCTTATTTATTTCTGCTGCACAACTGTTGTCATATGTAATAACTGGTTCCACATATTTAGATGCTAATTTTTTGTAATCAGTGGTTAATTTTATTGAATCTTCCAGCTTGTTCATTAGCAATGTTTTAATGGCATTCGAAATTGTTTCGACAATTAAGACGATTACAATAGAAGTTAGAATTGTCCAGTCAATAAGCTCGATTTTGTTATTGTCGATTAAATGTGTTTTGATAAAAATTAGTAATATAATGATTGCAGCGATAAATGCGTTGATACCTCCACCTTTAACGATACTATATATGCGTTTACTTATCTTTTTTTTCATAAACAACCTTCTTTCGTATATGATTATTAATTTTACTGTATTCTATGACTAATTTCCACTACTTTATATAATTAGGTGTTTTTTCTTGCATATATAGACTTGTGAAAAATTGTATTTTAGAGTATAATTACTTAGTTAGAATAAACACACAGATAGGATAAGTTATGAATCAAACAAGAGGGATTTACGCGCGTTACATAAAAAGATTTTTAGATATTATTTGTTGTCTGGCAACGCTTGTTGTTTTTGGATGGCTATATATTTTGGTGGCTATTGCTGTAAGAGTGAAGCTTGGAAGTCCTGTAATCTTTTGTCAAGAACGACCGGGGAAGGATGGCAAGATTTTTAAAATGTACAAGTTTCGTAGTATGTCAGATGAAAGAGGAGAAGATGGAGAATTCTTGCCGGACGAAGCAAGATTGGGCGAATTTGGAACGAGATTAAGAGGCAGTTCGTTGGACGAGATTCCAGAAGTGTTTAACATATTAAAAGGTGATATGAGTATCATAGGGCCAAGGCCACAGTTAGTTCGCGACATGGTGTTTATGACTTCAGAACAGAAAAAAAGGCATTGTGTTAGACCGGGTCTGACTGGTTTAGCACAGGTTAACGGACGTAATGCAATTGATTGGGAGAACAAACTGAATTTTGATTTAGAGTATATTCAGAAGGTTACATTTTGGGGAGATATAAAGATTCTTCTTCGTACTGTTTGGGCTTTTATAAAAAAAGATGGAATTACAGAAGAAAATCATGTTACGGCAACGGACTATGGTGATTACTTGTTAGAACGTGGCAAGGTTAGCAAAGAAGAATATGATAAGAAGCAAAGAGAAGCAAAAGAGATACTTAGAAGTTTGAAGCAAGGAGAATGATGAATGGGAATTTCTTTTAAAACAGTTTATTTAAAAGAGAATCAAGGACATGGAAATGCCAGAAGATTGTCACTTGCTAATTGTTCAAACGCTTTAGTGGCATTGATGGATTCGGATGATATATCGCTACCAAACCGCTTTGAAAAACAGCTAAAAATGTTCTCGAAGATGCCAAATGTAAGTATTGTGGGAGGCCAAATTACAGAGTTTATAGACGAGCCACAAAACATCACAGGAAAACGTCAAGTTCCTGAAAAAGATAGTGATATAAAAGAATACATGAAGAAGCGATGCCCAATGAATCAAGTATCTGTTATGTTTAAGAAGAAAGATATAGAAGATGCGGGTGGGTACATAGATTGGTATTGTGAAGAGGACTACTATTTATGGTTGCGTATGATGCAGAGCGGATTCTGTTTTGCAAATGTGCCGGATGTTTTGGTTAATGTACGTGTTGGCGATGAGATGAGTGCGAGACGTGGTGGATGGAAGTACTTTTCCAGTGAAGCAAAGCTTCAAAAATACATGTATGAAAATAAAATTATTACATTTACACAGTATTTGTATAACGTGGCGATCAGATTTGCCGGTGAAGTGGTAATTTCAGACAAACTTCGAACAAAGGTATTCCATATTATGCGGAATAAAAGTGATGTAAACAAAAATTTAGAGATGAAGGAAGAAGCAAACATCGATAAAAAACAATATCCACCATTTTCTGTGTCAATGTGTGTATATGGCGGGGATAAGTCAGAGTGGTTTGATACTGCGCTCGAAAGTGTTGTAAATCAAACTGTGAAACCGGACGAGATAGTACTTGTAGTGGATGGTCCAATACCAGATTCTATACAGAAAATTATTGATAAATATCATAATATATGTAACACAAATGAAGGGAAATAACGATGAGTCAAAAACCTTATAAAGTTGGGTATACAACTGGAGTATATGATATGTTCCATATTGGACATTTGAATTTGATTAAGCGTGCAAAGGAACAATGCGACTATTTAATTGTAGGTGTAACGACAGATGAATTGTGCATGAGCAGAAAAGGTAAAATGCCAATTATATGCGAAATGGATCGCATGGCGATTGTTGAGGCTATACAATATGTAGATAAAGTTGTCCCACAGAGCGATATGGACAAATTAAAGGCTGTGAAACAGTATGATGTGGATGCAGTTTTTGTTGGCAGTGATTGGAAGGGAACAGAATCTTGGAAACGTTATGAAGATGAATTTTCAACTGTGGGTTGCAAGGTTGTGTATTTGGATTATACGGATGGGATTTCTTCATCCATATTAAGGGAGCGTATGAATAAGTCATGATATTTGTGTATAAGAAATGGGATTTATTCTGCGAAGAGTTGGTACGAAAGAATAAATATAGTGTAACAGCAAGAGAAGTCCTAAAAGGAATAGCTTCCTCAACGTATGTTGTTTTGAAGCATGATGTAGAGACAGATGTTTCAAAGGCCTATAAAATGGCAGTGATTGAAAGGCAACATGGGCATAGAGGGACATATTATATACAGGCGTATCTCTTAGAAAACAAAGAAAACGTTAAAATGCTGCAAGAAATGCAATCTATGGGACACGAGATTTCTTACCACTATGATGTCATGGACAGCAATAAAGGTGATATAGATAAGGCTATTGTAGAATTCGAGCAAAACAAGGAAACTTTTGAAAAAAATGGTTTTGTTGTGGAAACGGTTTGCCAACATGGAAATCCGGTTATTGAACGAATTGGTTACACCTCAAATCGTGATTTTTTTAGAAATGAAAAAGTTAGAGAGTTGTATTCGAATATTGCTGACATTATGGTGGATTTTCCTGAGAAATCTGGAACAGAATATTCGTATTATTCGGATGCTGGTAGAGTGTTTAAAAAAATATATGACCCATTTACAAATGATATTGTAAACAGTGATGAAAAAAACATTGCTTATGATAATCTAGACGATTTGCTTAAAACGATAGCTATGAATGATAATTGTATAATAAGTGTTCATCCGCACAGATGGACGAGTTCTGCGATGGTATATATATTAAAAACTAGCATGTTTAAGTGTATTAAAAGAATTGCAAAGTTAATGATGAAGGTTCCAATTTTAAAGAGATTAATGGGTAGATATTATTACTTGGCAAAAAAGATATAGGCGGTAATTATGGAAAAGACACAAACTATTCGTGATGTACAAAACAAAATATTAGATATTATGAAGTATATCGATCAGATTTGCAGGGAAAATGATATCACTTATTATATCATGGGAGGCACTGCCCTTGGTGCGGTACGTCATGGTGGTTTTATCCCTTGGGATGATGATTTGGATATTTTCATGACACCAGATCAATATGAACGATTTAAAAGAGTATTTGAAAATGAAAAGAGTGATAAATACGTTCTTCAAGAATGGAGAACGACACCACAATATTTGGAATATGCAAAAATTAGAATGAATGGAACTACATTTATTGAGCATGCGTTTGCAAAGAAAAAAGATATGCATCATGGAATTTATGTAGATATCATGATTTTACACAAGGTGCCTGAGAATCGTTTGATACAAAAGTTGGTATATTTTGAATCGAAGTATGTTACATTTTTTGCACTTACACAGCGTAACTGGGTGCCAAAAAATAAAAAGCAGAAAGTTGCAGTTAAATTATTAAAATTATTGCCTAATCAATTGTTGGCAAAAAAATGTTACAAAAGAATTTATAAATATGACGATTTAGATAAAAATTTTTGCTGGTGTTATTGGATAACAAAGGCGAGTTTTGCAAAAGGCTTATTTGAAGCAGAGAATTTTAATGAGCCTGCAGATATTGTGTTTGAAGACACGGTCCTGAAAGGGCCTAATAACATAAAAGAATATTTGCGATTGAGATATGGGGATTATATGAAGGTTCCATCATTAGAAGAACAGAAGATGGATATTCATGCGGAAATATTCGATACAGAGCGGGATTACAAAGAGTACATCTGTTAGGAGCGTTAGGAATGAGTAGAGTTGAGATTCTATGCACGACAATGGAACAGAGAGATTTTTCATTGATTGAAAAAATGAATATACAATGTAATGTTCTTTTCTCTAATCAAACAAATTGTGTAGGGTATGATGAAAAAGAATGTGGTGATTTTCATGCTAGAATGATATCTACTCAAACAAGAGGAGTTGGGAAGAAC
The DNA here is from genome assembly GCA_045649385.1 of Faecalimonas sp. Taxonomy (GTDB): domain Bacteria; phylum Bacillota; class Clostridia; order Lachnospirales; family Lachnospiraceae; genus Faecalimonas. Next base: position 44,334 of record JAZRPT010000071.1, read on the forward strand.
CGCAATATATCATTGATTTATGCGGAAGGAGACATTCTTCTGTTTGCTGATGATGATATGAAATATGTTGATGGTTATGCAAAGAACATAGAATCAGAATTCGAAAGATTTCCAGACGCTGATGTGATTATTTTTAATATTATTTCGAATGATGGACAACGTAAACAGTTTACAAACAGGAAGTCAAAACGCATTCATAGATTTAGTAGGATTCCTTATGGAGCTCCGAGAATTGCAATTCGAAAAGAATCTTGGGAAAAGAGTAATGTTTGGTTTACGCCATTGTTTGGGGGAGGCGCAAAATACTCCAGTGGTGAAGATTCCGTTTTTTTGTGGGATGTTAGAAAAAAAGGTTTGCGAATCTATGTGAGCAGTCAGACCATTGGCGAAGTTGATATGCAAAATTCAACTTGGTTTGAGGGGTATAATGAGCAATTCTTTTTTGATAAAGGTGCTTATTGTGGAGCAGTGCATTCGCATTCGCATTGGCTATGGAAAATTTATTATTGTATAAGAATCAAATCAAATTTGAGCTTATTTAAAAAAATGAGAAGTTTTGAAAAAGGTGTTCGTGCTTATGTGTTAGGGAGAACATTTGAAGATGCAAAATAGTATTAAGGAGAAAGAATAGGTATACAAGTATATGAAATTGAAGTTAAAGATTTCGTATAGTGTATGTATTATTTTATTGAGTGTTCTAAGTATTACGAGAATATATAGAAATTCTTTGGGATACGAAAATGAAGGTAGCGGTGGCATTTGGAATATTATTTCATTGGTATTTGTAGGGCTTGCCATCCTAGCATTTTTTGGTGTTTTAAAGCGTAGATATAAGTTTCCAAGTTCCATTTTGTGTGGACTGGCTTGTGGCTTGTTAGCTCAATTTCATTCACTATACTTTATTGAAAAAATTAATATAACGACTCTATATAACTTTTTAATGATAGGATACTTTGCGTCCGTGTTAATCGTCTTTTTTGTTGCAGGACAAGAAGAATTAAGTACAGTCGAAAGAGTATTTGCATTAGTAATGTTTACACTGGTAATGGTCATGTCGTTTGTGAGTGTTTTTTGGTTTAAATCGGGTAGATTGGAATACTCCATGGTGTCCAATGCTTATTATGCATTATGTTTGTTACCATTTGTACTAATGCTATGCAAGAATAAAATTATTCAGACTGTATGTTACATTGTAGTTGGAGTTATTGTTATATTTTCTGAGAAGAGAACCGGTTTGATTGCCTTTGGCTTTTTTGTTTTTATAGTCATATTTGGAAATGCATTATATCAGCGAAAAACACTTGGGTTAGTCAAAAAGATTGTTGTTATGGGGGTGGCGGTTTTTGCTTTCAGTTTAATATATTCAAAACTCGAAATTGCTTATGATTTGGGCCTCATGGAAAGAATGGCTAATCTTGCGGAGGATGAAGGTAGTGGTAGGCTTGATATCTATAGACAAATATGGGGTGCTATGGAAGAAGCAAATCTGTTTGAGTGGATATTCGGGCATGGTCATGCGAGTTCCGCTGGAGTAATTTTACATCATGATACAGCTCATAACGATTTTTTAGAGATTTTATATAATTATGGTTTAGCACCGACAATTCTGCTTGTTATGTTTTATGGTGCATTGTTGGTCGAAGCATACAAGATGATAAGAACCAAGTACCAAAAGGCGCATATTTTCTTGGGTGGTGTAATTATTTCTTTTATATTATCCATGTTTTCTACGTATTGTGTATCTTTCGCATACGTTAGTTGTGGAATGGCTTTTTTGGGATTTGTACTCGGTCAATGGAAGGTATATTTAAGTGGCAGGAGAGAAATACATGAAATCAATCACGGCAACAACGCATCGTGCGATTAATTACGGCGCAGTTCTTCAGAGTTTTGCCCTTCATGATGCACAAAAAAAATTGGGGATTGATAATGAATTATTAGATTATCCGAAGAGAGAAAATTTATATGAAAAAATTTTAACGCCTTTCTCAAAAAGGACGATTATTTCAGTAATTATGAATAGCCTTCATTTTTTTCATGGCAGAAGGTCAAAACGGCTGTTGAGAAGATTTCATCAGTTTGTAGAAGAAAATATTCAACACACAGATGTCTGCTATGATATGAAGAAATTAGAAGATAATTACCCGCACGCAGATTTTTACATAAATGGAAGCGACCAAGTTTTTGGGTTACGTGGTGAATATGACAAAATGCGCATGTTGAGATTTGGACCAGGAACACTGAAACGTTATAGTTATGCTGCAAGCTTAGGGGAATATGATTGGAACCAAGAGGAAAAAAAGGTTTTTGCATCAGTTCTTGAGCAATATTCTATGATTTCAGTGAGAGAGAAGTATGCAAAGGAATATATAGAAAGTTTTGCGAATGTTCAATGCGAGATTCATATGGACCCTGTGTTTTTGGTGACAAAAGATAAATGGGAGAGTCTGGCGGCAGAACCGATAACGGATGAACCATATATTTTATGTTATCCATTAATTGGTAATGATAATATACAAAAGGTTCTTAATAAATTAAAAGAATTGACAGGATTAAAAATCATTTGTGTGCAGACTTTTCCAGCGAAACGAATAAAGGCTGACGAATATGTTTTTGATGCAGGTCCTAAAGAGTTTTTAAGTTTGTTTAAACATGCAAGTTATGTAGTGACTACTTCATTCCACGGCACGGCTTTTTCTTTGATTTTCGAAAAGAATTTTTATACTCTAATTAAGAATTATAAATCGCAGCGAATGACGGATTTACTAGAACTAGTCGGTCTGTCAGATAGAATATATTCTGAAGATATAGAAGTTGGTTTAAAGCCTATAGACTTTGCAAATTGCAGGAATGTCATAAATTTCGAAAGAGAACGTGGTATCGCCTATCTGCAAAGTATAAAAGATGATGTAACTACGAGGAACATATAATGATTGATATTAAAAACAAAGCAAAATGCTGTGGGTGTGGTGCTTGTTCTGCTGTTTGCCCAAGTGATGCAATAAAAATGCAACCTGATGAAAAAGGCTTTTTATATCCGAAGGTTGATTTGGAGAAGTGTGTTAAATGTGGTCTGTGTGACAAAGTATGTGTGCATAACAATATGAACCAAAGCGGAGTTCGAATAGAAAAAGCATATGCTTTGCAACATAAGAATAAAAAGGTTTTGACTGAAAGTTCTTCTGGCGGTGCGTTTACTGCCATTTCGGATTATGTTTTATCGCGGAATGGTAAAGTCTATGGTGCTTGTTTGGATTCCCAGACATTTGAGGTTCAACATATTGGAACATCGGAAACTTCAAAAAGAGATTCTATGAGAGGCTCAAAATATGTTCAGAGTTCAACAGAGAAGGTTTTTGCGGAAATCAAGCAAGATTTAAAAGATGAAAGATTGGTTCTTTTTTCTGGAACACCTTGTCAGTGCGCAGCATTGTGTACATATTTGGGAAAGAGACCTGAAAACTTAATTATAATTGATTTGTTATGTCACGGTGTTTCAAGCAATTTACTTTTACAGGAACATCGGAAATATTGGGAAGAAAGAAAACAGAAGAAAGCAATAGATTATAAATATAGAAGTAAAAGATATGGATATGCACATACACATGAAATGACCTTTGATGACGGGGAAAAATTGGCATCACTTGAGTTAAGACAGTTATTAAAATTATATTCTCTTACGATGAGAGAATCATGTTATGAATGCCCATTTGCTTCGAATGATCGATATGGTGATTTTACAATTGGAGATTTGTGGGAGGTTGCTGAGCTAGTGCCGATTTATGACCAACGAGGGACTTCTGTAGTGTTTGCAAATACTGAAAAGGCATTAGAGGTATTGGAATGTATTTCAAAAGAGTGCCGTTTGATTCCAATAGATGTATCTGATATAAAACAAAATGCATTAAAGAAACCTTTTTCAAAACTTAAAAATTCGGATGAGTTTTGGGAAGATTATTTAAAAAATGGATATTCATATTGTTTGAGAAAATATGCTTCCCTTACTATGAAGTCTAATGTTTATCAAACATTGTTACGTATTTTATATTTGACAAAAACAGATAGAGTTTATGCCTTTTTTAAAGGTCGAATAAACATTTTGAAACGAAGAAAGAGGAAATAATAATGCCAAGTAACAGCAAACATTCAATTGGAAATGCTACGGCATGGTCCTTTGCGGCAGAAATCGCAGCAAAATTGATTGTACCAATTACAAATATTATATTGGCTAGAATATTAGCACCAGAAGCTTTTGGTATTATTGCAACAATAAACATGGTTGTGAGTTTTGCTGATACTTTTTCTACGGCAGGATTTCAGAAATATATAGTACAACATGAATATGAGGATAAGGAAAGTTTACATGAGGGCGCGACTGTAGCTTTTTGGACTAATTTAGCTATTTCTACATTGGCATGGCTTATGATAGCGATATTCAGCAATCCAATTGCTGAGTTTATCGGAAATCAAGGATACGAGTTGGGACTAACTGTTGCATCGTTATCGTTGCCATTAACTTCATTCTCATGTATTCAGGAAGCGCTATTTCAAAGACAATTAAATTATAGAGTTTTATTTTATAGAAGAATTTTGGTTTCCTTGATGCCATTTGTCGTGACTATACCGTTAGCATTACTTGGAATGGGATATTGGTCATTGATTATAGGAACTCTTAGTGGTAACTTGCTAAGGGCAATATTGCTCACCGTGACATCAGAATGGAAACCAAGATTGTTTTTTAGCTTTTCTTTGTTGAAACGTATGCTGTCGTTCAGTATTTGGACGCTGTTTGAGTCTATTGCAATGTGGGCAAGCACGTATATTGATATTTTAATTATCAGTAATGCTCTAGGGGCTTATTATACCGGATTGTATAAGAATTCTCAGAGTACGGTTACAAGCATATTGACAATTATTACGGGGGCAACAACTTCTGTTCTGTTTTCAGCATTATCGCGAGCACAGTCTGATGAAAAAGAGTTTAGTAAGATTTTTTTTACATTCCAACGAAATGTGGCAATTTTTGTTCTACCAATTGGGGTGGGAATTTATTGTTTTAGTGGTTTGATAACAAAAGTTTTATTGGGTTCGCAATGGATGGAAGCGAGCGAATTTATAGGTATTTGGGGATTGTGTACATCATTAGTTTGCATATTTGGTACTTTTAGCCGAGAAGTATATCGTGCAAAGGGGCGACCTAAGATATCATTGATTGCACAACTATTACATTTGGCCTTTGTGATACCGGTGTGTTTATATGCGGTGAAGCAAGGCTTTAATGTGCTTATATATGCTCGCTCTTTTGCATATTTACAGATCATTCTTGTTCACCTTTGTTTTATGAAGTTTGTCTTTTGCATGTCACCGGTTAAAATGTTTATGACGGTAAAGGAGCCGATATTGTGTTCCGTTCTAATGGGGGTGCTAGCAAAAATCATTTTGCATTATTGCCCCGGTGGAATGTTGATGCAGTTTATATATGTTACTATTTGTGGTGCATTCTATTTTTTGGTGTTAGGACTGTTTAAAGAGTATAGATTAGTGTTTGTACAATTTTTTAAAAAAGTATTAAGGAAGCGATAAATCAAATGGATGGTGAGAATATAACAAGAAAACTTCAAAATAAAGGAATGGAGATGCTCAGAGAATTGTCTGATATTTTCGAGAAGAACGGAATTCGTTTTTACCTGGCTTGTGGTACAGCGCTTGGGTGCGTTAGGCATGAAGGTTTTATTCCATGGGATGATGACATTGATATATATATCATGGGTAAGGATTACGAAAAGTTGCGTACTGTTTTTTTGACACAGGATACGGGAAATCTTCAATTTCAGGATTATTCCACAGTAGAGAACTATCCGTATACTTTCCCTAAAATTGTTGCAAAGGATACAGTTTTAGTTGAGGATTCTCTAAAACATTTAGATTATAAGTGCGGGGTATATATAGATATATTTCCACTAATGGAGATTGAGGATAACTGGTTTGTCAGACAAATGAAAGAATTTATTAGATATTATAGATATTGCTTGCTGAAAGCATATTATTTTGAATTTTCGTCAAGTGTTAAAAAGATAATAAATAAAATTGTACGCCAATTTGTATCGCCAAAGAAAGTGCAAGAAAAACTTTACAAAATGTATACAAAAGAAAAACTCAGAGGTAATTTTTTAATTGATATAGGGGCTTTTGGAAGTAATGCACTTATCAAACGTCAATCATTCAAGGATGTAATTAAAATGACTTTTGAAGATGCTGAAATGCCTATGCCAATTGGTTATGATCAATATCTTCAGGATTATTACGGCGATTATATGAAGTTGCCAAGAGAAGAAGACCGAGTGTCAAGACACCATATCGCAAGATTGGAGCTTTAGAAAAGTAATGCAGAAAAATTATTTGTTATTTATTATTGATTCGTTGAATTATAGTCATGTAAAAGAATCTACGGTAAATCTGATGCCTTTTACGGAACAATTGAAAAAAAATGGATTTTTTTGTGAGGCCATGTATTCCCAAGCGCCGTATACTGAAGCAGCAGTTATGAATTTATATTGTGGTCAGGATGTATTACAAAACGGTGGTTATTTGAATCGTTTTAAAGATGCGCCTTTGACACTTTTTGAGGCTATGAAGAAAAAAGGCTTTGTAACTTATTTTAATTCATTTCAACCACAATGTCATCCATCTTCAATCAGAAGAGGGGTGGATTATATTTATTACAATGTAGGATATGATTTGGGAGCCTTATGGTCATATCGTTTGGTCCATTATGCTGAGCAGTTAAGAAAAGGAAATCTGACGAAAGCTGATTATCAAGAATTACATGAGATTTTTAATGATAATTTTACTGAATGGATTCGTTTTTTAGATGATATGTTAAGCGGTAATGAATCGACAAATATGATATGCAACAATGCATCTAATTATGATGCCAGTCAAGTGAAAAATAGTGTGGAGAAGGAATATTCTCAATATAAAGAACAACCAGATGCATATGTAGACAGTGTGTTAAAACAAGGATGTGCACACACTTTGTTTAGTATTCCTGCGTTTATACAAGATAGGAAAATAAAAGACAGAAATGTTATTTGCAAAGTTCAAAAAGAATTTAGACCATTAATGAGACGTATTAAGTTGATGAATTTTCGACTAAATGCGAAAAACTGCAAGGGCATAATGAGAGGACCGATAAAAAAAGCTGGAACGCTCATAAAACAACCAGGGAAAACTACTTTTAAAGAGTTTGGGAAGAGTGGATATTTGGCAGCGAACCAATTGTTTGACATAGATTTATATAAGAGAATAGAAGAAGGATATGAGTGTTTTAAGAATGCTCCGAGTGGAAGAACGCATATCGATCATTATATCCGATGGGCAACGGAACATAAAGAAGATGGTGCACATTTTGCATGTATTCATATTGATGATATTCATAATCCAGAAGTGTTCTTTACATATGACTCTTCAGATATGGATTTGCTAAAAAAAGAATGTGATGAAGCTAAAAAATTGTTGGCGGAACTTCCAAGTGATTACTATGGTAGCATTACACATGACTTGTCTTTACGATATATAGATAACGTTATTAAATATTTGTATGAGCAGATGCAAGATAAAGGTCTGTTGGAGAATACGTGTATTGCAATCTGCGCGGATCATGGTTTTTCGTTTAGTGGCAATCCGTTGAGAGATAGTTTTGTGATTAATCTTTTTTTGGAAAATTATCATATTCCTTGCATATTTACAGGAACAGGTATAGAACCGAAATGCATAACAAATTTACGAACGAGTAAAGATATTGCTGCAACAATCTGTGCGTTAGCTGATGACGATATACCAGAAGCATTTACAGGCCACAGTATTGCAGATGAGTATGAATATGACAATGTCTTCGTTGAGTATTGTGGTGGAGGTTGCCCTGATTTGTCTCGGCGTGAGATTAAATTGGCAACTTTTAATAAGACATATTTTGTTGGTACATTATGCACGCTCACGGATGTGTTGGATGAGAATGCAATTACTGAGATTTATGATTTGTCAAAGGATCCAAAGCAGTTGAAAAATCTAGTTCATTCGAAATATGACAATCAACAGGTGCAATATTTACTTGCACAAATTGAACAACGAAGAGAAGCAATTATTAGTTCAAATCCTAGAACTTAGAAGAAAAATAGAATGCGAGGTGGTGCGGCATGGATATGATAAAAAACTTTATTGACAGTTATTTTGATTTCCATTATGGGCTTGGTCTTGCTGTTGCTACTGTTATTTGTTTTATTCTATTATTAATTAAGAAGGTATCGTTAAGAACTTGGAAAGAAAGTCACACCAAGAAAGAAGTGTTAAGTTGTGTCGCTTGTTCACTATATATTGTTATTATATTGGGTAGTACACTATTTAGTCGAGAAATAGGCGAAAATTATCGCATCAAAACGGTTCCTTTTTGGTCATATTATCATGCAATTGTAAACAAAGATAATTCGCTCATAATACAGATATTTTATAATATTCTAGTTTTTATTCCATATGGTGTATTGATTCCTAAAATGTGGAGTGGGATGCAAAAATGTATGAATACAGTTTTAGGAGCCTTCTTTTTTTCGATGCTGATAGAAATGGTTCAGTTGATATTAAAATTGGGCTTGTTTGAGTTTGATGACATCATACATAATGTGGTTGGTGCTATGATAGGGTATGGAATGTGGAAGTGTCATCAGAAAAAACGATAATTTTATAGTATTATATCAAAGGATAAAAAAGGTTTTAAATGTTGGGAGATATGTGTTTTGTACTATAACATTTGAAAACTATTTTTGCTAAATTAAATCTGACAAGCGTAAAATGAAATTTTAAATTCCAGTCAAAAAATATATAAAACTAGAAATTATTCTCGGGGATGTTGTCAAATTATTATATTTCAGTTTTAATAAATTATATTTCTAATTCTTAGTAAATTTCTCCTGCTCCATGTCATCATTTTTTTTATCATACAAAGAACCGTAGCGAATGCAACAGTAGAGAACGAAGCTAATTAAGATAAATAAACAACATATGATAAATTTTAGCATATATAAAATCTCATTTCTTTATAAAGTATTTCATATTTAACACTATTTACAAGAAAAAAGATGTTTATACAAAAGGAAACAAAAAATGAAAAACAAAAAATTAATTTTTATAATCACCACATTTGTTTGGACTGCAGTAATATTTTCATTCTCTTTACACCCAGGCAAAGTATCGGGGGATTTAAGCGGTTCGATATTGGAGACATTTCTTGGAATTTTTATGCCTGGGGTATTAAAGAGCCCGGGAAGGTTGGAACTATTCCATCTGATTTTGCGAAAATGTGCACATTTTACAGAGTTTCTAATTCTGGGTGTGTTAAGTTCCGTGACATTAAAGTACATGAAATTGGGATACAAGGGTCTAATGGCGATGGGATACTCTGTTGGTGTAGCAACCGTGGATGAGACGTTGCAACTCTTTATCAATGGACGTGCCGGAAGAGTGCAGGATGTGCTGATTGATAGTGCGGGGGCATTGGTGGGCGCATTGGTTGTGTTTATATGTGTGAAGAACAAGGACAAAAACATATTGGTTATAAATCAACAAAATGATATTTAAAATTTTGTTTAATATGTAAAATTTGTATACAAATCGTTTTAAATAGTGTTATAATATATGTGAGAGACTCAGTGTAAGGTACTGCACCGGAAGGTGCAGTTTTCGTGCTGAGTTTTTTTGTTGCATGAAAATAAGAGGAAAGGGGTGTTTTGACCAATGATAACGGATAAGGCGGCAGCGGAGATTGAAGAATTTGAAGCAATTTATAGGTTACATGCAGATAATCTTTACAAGTACTGCTTTTATTATTTGGAAGATGAAGAAAAAGCAATGGACATTACCCAACAGGCATTTTTCAATTTTTATAAATATTATAAAACAGTCACTTCTGATGCCGTGCTGATATGCTTGGTTCGCGAGGTGAAAAAATTTATTATCGAACAGTCAACATCAAGAACTACAGGAGAGGAGCAGGCAAAATGGACGATGATTGGAAAGAATTTATTTCGGAAGAAATGGAGAAGAGCTTGGATGAAGTCATGGCTGAGATAGAGGCAGATCCTGAAATGAAGGATGTTGAATCTCCGGAAGGGATGTATGACAATATTATGGCAATGATACACGAACACGAGCGACAAGAAATCTACGAGCGGTTGTCAGATGAAGATAAAGAGTTGATTCAACTTGGTAAAGTATATAAAAAGCAACGGAGATTTGATAAATTTGTCGTAGCATTAGCTGCTGTGATAGTTGGATTGGGAATTGGTTCGGTGTGTATAGGTGAAGATAAAAATATTATTCATATGATAACCGAAATGTTTACTGATAAAGAAAAGACACAGATTAATTCGGAAGATGTGAAACCAATTCTGTATACGGAAGAAGATAAAGCATTTGAAGAAATCGAAAGAATATATGGCTTTACCCCAGTTAAATTAGAGTATCTTCCGGATGATACAATTTTTTATGAGGCTACGTTCAGTGCAGATTTACAAAGTGTAAACTTGATATACGAGATTAATGACAATACAAGTATTATTTATGTAATCAGACCAAACTACCGAGAAGCATCATTAGGGATCGATATTGAAGATAAGAAAATACAAGAGTATGAATTAATTATAAATGGTATAGAGATGACTATAACAGAATACGACATTGCAGAGTCTGTTAAAAATCGATGGTCTATCCGTTTTGTGTACCGAGATGTACAATATTTGCTTAGAGTTACAAATATGAATCAGGGTGAAGTTGAAAAAATCCTAAATAATTTAAGATTTTAATGAATAACTAATTTAAAGTAAAGTGAGGATAATTATTATGAAACGAAGATGTTTAACAATGTTGTTGGCGCTAGCAATTTGCATTACTGGTGTTATGAACTGGAAAATAAATGTAAATGCAGAGAATGAAGGTGAAGATATTGATATATCGTGTCTTAGGACAGAAGATGCGTTGATTGGATATTCTGAAAACCAAACATGGGGTGTGTATTATTCGGATGGTTATTCCATAATTAATAAAATATCCTCGACTAAAATAGGCGCGGGTGGTGTTACAAACGCATCTGTGAAATGCGAGGTTACAGTAACAGCTATTGTTGAGAGGAAGACTTCGTCAGGTTGGGCACGGGTTACTTCTTGGAGCGTAACAAATCAAAATGCGTATTCTGCAATGGCAAGCAAAAGTTTAATTGTAACAACGGGGTATTATTATCGGGTAAGATGTTATCATTATGCGGGTACTGATAGTAGTAGTTCAAGTACAGGTGCTCTTTGGGTTGGCAATTGATGAGGTCATAACGTGAGGAGGAAGCGGTGAACATGGAGGCGCGCAAAGGTGGCAACTCACCATAAGCCATCTAATTTCGGCGAAAGAAAGTTGCGAATTTTGTATACAAGACCTTGCTCGTAGATTGATATGATTCCCCTTAAGTAGAAAAGGTAAATAACCAAAATCTACATAAGGGGAATTTTGCTGCCTGAAATCTTCAAGGTTATGAGAAGATTACGCTTTGTTGCTGCAAGTGCCGCGGGGGTATCATTTGTGATTGAAGTGGTACAGTTTGTGTTCAAACTAGGGTTGTTTGAGTTTGACGATATTTTCCACAATACATTGGGTGCTGTGATAGGGTTTGTTATGTGGCGCGTAATAAGAAGGCGAAAAATAGGTTAATCATCTGTAAGTTTGTTTTCAATCCATCTCTCTAATTCTTCGTCGGATTTTGAAGCAACGTAAAAACAACAATATAGGCTAACGATGAAGATAATTAACAAACAACATATGATAAATTTTAGCATAAGGAACCACCTTTCTTGATTTGTATAAAGAGTATTGACAGCAAGAAGGGTACATATGCAAATTTATAAAAGGAAATAGATATGAAAAATAAGAAACTAATTTTTATAATAGGTACCATTGTCTGGACCGCAGTGATTTTTTCGTTTTCCTTGCAACCAGGTGAGGTGTCGGGAGATTTAAGCGGTTCGATATTGGAGACACTTCTTGGAGTTTTCATGCCGGGGGTGTTAGAGAGTCCGGAGAAGTTGGAATTATTCCATTTCATATTACGCAAGTGCGCGCATTTTACGGAGTTTATGATTCTGGGTGTGTTAAGTTTACTTGCCTTGAAACAGATGAAATTTGGCTACAAGCACATGCTTGGTTTGGCATATTGCGTATCTGTGGCTGTGTTAGATGAGACGCTGCAGTTGTTTGTCAGTGGGCGTGCCGGAAGAGTGCAGGATGTGTTAATTGATGGTTCGGGGGCAATGATGGGGATTGTGATAGTGTTCATATGCATGCAGTATAGGAGGAAGGGTTAAGTCATGTAGTTTGACTTGCCTTTCTTTTTTCTTCTCTTTTCAAGTTATTAAATGTATGATATACTGATTTTCCACTACAAAATTCAAAAAAGGATTTTATATCTAAAATTCAGATAATCAGATGTGCTAGTTCGGCATAATTATCCAATGAAAAACTTAGTGTCATATACGATATGCGAATTATACAAACAACTTGACTATATGGGATTTATCCTATACAATAAAAACAAAGGAGAAGATAAATGCCGGTAATTTCGTTAAATCACATGTGGGAAACACAAGAGTTTGAGGTGCTTCCACCAGTAGAATAAAAAGGAGAGATTGTATATGACACATAGAATAAAAAAAGTGATTCCTTTAGAGAATTTTGTAGTGTTGGCTATATTTCAGGATGGTGTGGAAAAAGAATATGATATGAAACAAGTGTTTGACAGATTTCCACAATTTCATATATTTGAAAATGAAGAAGGACTTTTCGAGAAGGTTTCTGTTGATGCCGGTGGATATGGTATCTCATGGAATGATGAATTGGATTTGTCATCAGAAGATATTTGGGATGATGGTAAATTGACGGGTAATATTCATGAAATAGATATTATGTCGCAATTAGGGGTTAATCTTACAAAGGCAAGAGAACTAGTAGGAATGACTCAAAAAGAATTGTCACAAAAAGTGCAAATATATCAAGGTGATATTAGTAAAATTGAAAGAGGAAATGCCAATCCATCCGTGCAGACGTTGCAAAGACTGGCAGAGGGGATGGGTATGCAGTTGAAGATTGAATTTATTTCTAAAAATTAAATAAAAAATGGACGTAATAAAAATGCTTTATTACGTCCAAAATTTCCTATCTTTCATACACAATGTATCTATATTTCTGCAATAATTCAGCAGCTTTCTTTGAAGATGCTTCATCATAGAATTCAATACGAAGAACTCCTTCTTCAAATTCGCGATTGTGGATAATCCCAATATTTTTCAAGTTAATATTATTGGCAGCTAAGATAGTAGCAATGGTTGCAATTCCACCGGCTTCATCAATGATATCACAGTATACCGCAAACATACGCTTGATTGGTCCGGAGGAACCGCCAGGAATGGAGTTGCGGTAATTCTTTGAAGTCTCAAAGAAGTTGTAAATATCAGTTTCAGAACCATTTGCAACGGAATGCTTTGCATCTTCTAAAACTTCAATGTACTCATCCAGAATGTTAACAATGTTGTCTTTGTTCTTCAGACAAATATGTTGCCACATGGTAGGAGAGGAAGAAGCGATGCGTGTAATGTCTTTGAAACCGCCGGCTGCCAGTTGTTTCATCAATTCTTCCTTGCCATCCTTGTCTTTGACAAAGTTTACGAGGGCAGAAGCAATGATGTGCGGCAAGTGGCTAATGGCACCTGTGATATAATCGTGTTCTTCGTAATCCAGAACCACAGGCAATGCCTTTAAAGATTCTACAAATGTAGTATAAGCATCCACTTTTTCTTTTGCGACTTTCGCTGTCGGAGTAATGATATAGTAAGCATTTTCAATCAACATGGCCTTGGAATTGATAAATCCGGACTTTTCAGAGCCTGCCATCGGGTGTCCGCCAATAAAATATTCTTCCATGTCAAGTGCGATCACTTCTTTGTGAATGGAAGTTTTTACACTTCCGACATCTGTCAAAATACAATTTTCGTTGAGGTGTGATTTTAACTGTTTTAAATAAGCTGTATTATAAGAAACAGGTGCACATAGGAAAATGTAGTTGCAGTTATCAAAGTTATCATCAATGGTTGTGCAGGCAACATCAATTGCAGATTCCTGTGTGGCAAGTGCCAGAGTTTCTTTGCTTTTATCAAATGCAACGATTTCGTAATCTGGGTAGTATTGGCGGATTGCTTTTGCGATAGAACCGCCGATTAATCCAAGGCCTACAAAACCGATTTTCTTCTTTGTATTCATGATTGATATCCTCGTCTTTCCAAGTGCATCATATGTAAATGATATGCACTGTAATTACACAATAAAGTATGAAGTCAAATTGAATTGTACAACCAAGAAGAAGAAAAGTCAACACTATGTTGCTTTAAAGTGCAAAAGTGTTTGAAAATTCAGAAAACTTAAAATAAAATTTTGTATAAAATCAATAAAAAGGTTGAAATAATCAAAATATTTTAGTACAATATCAACATGTGATACTACAAATCAAGGAGGCAAAAGTAGAATTATGAAAGTTTATAGAACGGACGAAATTAGAAACGTAGTACTATTAGGACACGGAGGAAGTGGAAAAACTAGTTTGGTTGAAGCTATGTTATATGTATCTGGCGCAACAAACAGAATGGGAAAGATTGCTGATCACAACACAGTAAGTGATTTCGATAAAGAGGAGCAGAAACGTGAATTTTCAATTAGCACAAGTTTAATTCCTATCGAGTGGGAAAAAGCAAAAATCAACGTGCTTGATACACCGGGATATTTCGACTTCGTTGGTGAAGTAGAAGAAGCAGTTAGTGCAGCTGATGCAGCGGTTATCGTTGTTTCCGGTAAAGCTGGTGTGGAAGTTGGAACGGAAAAAGCTTGGGAGCTTTGTGACAAGTACAAATTACCTAGAATGGTATACGTAACAGAGATGGATGTGGATGATGCATCTTTCCGTCAGGTAGTGGAAGATTTAACAGCTAAGTACGGTAAGAAGATTGCACCACATTTCCAACCAATTCGTGAAAATGAAAAATTAGTTGGTTATGTGAACGTTATTAAAAATGCAGGTAGAAGATACACAGGCGTTGGTCAGAGAGAAGAATGTGAGATTCCAGATTACTGTTTACCAAACTTGCAAATCTGCCGTGATGCATTGATGGAAGCGGTTGCTGAGACAAGTGAAGATTTCATGGACAGATATTTCGCAGGAGAAGAATTCTCTGTAGAAGAAATTCGTGCGGCAATGCGTATGTCAGTTACAGACGGAAGTATTGTACCGGTTGCTATGGGCTCTAACACAGAGGCTCAGGGTGTTGCGAACCTGTTATCAGATATCGTTCGTTTCTTCCCAAGCCCAGACAAAAAGTCTTGTGCAGGTATTAACCGTAAGACAAACGAAATCTTTGAGGCAAACTATGATTTCTCGAAATCTAAGAGTGCATATGTATTTAAGACAATGGTTGACCCATTCATTGGTAAATATTCATTTATCAAAGTTTGCTCCGGTGTATTAAAAGGCGATGATGTTCTTTACAATACGGATTCAGATACCGATGAAAAACTTGGTAAATTATACACCATGATTGGTAATAAACCGGTAGAAGTGCCAGAACTTCATGCAGGTGATATCGGTGCCGTTGCCAAGTTGTCAGATGTAAAGACGGGTGATACCCTTTCTACAAAGAATACACAAGTATTGTTTGGTAAGACAGAGTATTCGGTTCCATATACATATATGAAATATGTGGTGAAGGCAAAGGGTGATGAAGATAAAGTTTCTCAAGCTCTTGCTAAGATGATGGCAGAAGACGTAACATTGAAAGTGGTTAACGACAGTGAAAACCGTCAGACATTGATTTATGGTATGGGTGACCAACATCTTGAAATCGTTGTCAGCAAATTGGCTAGCCGTTATAAAGTAGATGTTGTTTTGGAAACTCCTAAGGTAGCATTCCGCGAAACATTGCGTAAGAAATCAGATGTTGATACAAAATATAAGAAACAATCCGGTGGACATGGACAATATGGACACGTTAAGATGACATTTGAACCTTCCGGCGATTTGGAGACTCCATTCGTGTTTGAACAAATCGTAGTTGGAGGAGCAGTTCCGAAGAACTACTTCCCGGCAGTTGAAAAAGGTTTACAAGAATCTGTTGTGAAAGGTCCTTTGGCTGGATATCCGGTAGTGGGCGTGAAAGCGGTATTATACGATGGTTCTTACCATCCGGTAGACTCTTCGGAAATGGCATTTAAGACTGCTACAGTTCAGGCTTTCAAGAAAGGTTTCATGGAAGCAAGTCCGGTACTTCTTGAACCAATTGCAAATATCAAGGTTACAGTTCCGGATGAATTTACAGGTGATGTAATGGGTGACCTTAACAAACGTCGTGGTCGTGTACTTGGCATGACACCAATCGCAGGCGGAAATCAGATTATCGAGGCAGATATCCCGATGACAGGTGTATTTGGATATTGTACAGTACTTCGTTCTATGACAGGTGGTAGAGGTAATTATGCGTATGAATTCGTTCGCTATGAACAAGCACCATCTGATGTACAGGAAAAAGAAATTGCAAAACGAGCAAATGAAGAATAAGCGGTTTGACCGCTGCTTAAACGGGGCATGGTGAGATACCATGCCCCACTTGTATATTTGAAACAAAGGTGTTATAATTTGCCTTGCATTAGCAAAAAATAAATACATGAGGAACAGACCATGAAAATTGTAATTATTGGTGACGGTAAAGTAGGATTTAAACTAGCAGAGCATTTGTCAGAAGATAACTATGATGTAGTTTTAATTGACAATAACGAGGAAAAATTGAAGGAAGCGATTAACAATTTGGATGTCAATTGTTTTGCAGGAGATGGTGTGAGTGTGGAAGTGCAGGCTGAAGCAGGTGTGCCGGAGGCAGACCTCGTAATTGCATGTGCTTCAACGGATGAATTGAACATGCTCAGTTGTCTGGTCGCAAAAAGACTGGGGGCAAAGCATACCATAGCCAGAGTTCGTAATCCGTTGTATTACCATCAGATAGACTTATTGAAGGATGATTTGCATCTGAGTATGGTTATTAATCCGGAGTTTGCAGTTGCAAATGAAATTGCAAGGAATTTGATTTTCCCGGATGCCAGCAAGGTGGAAACCTTTGTGAAAGGCAGATTGGAATTAGTAGAATTTCCGGTGCGTGAAGAAAGTCCGGTGATTGGCTATAAGTTGGCGGATATTTATTCTAAATTTCAGATTAAACTTTTGATATGTGCCATCCAAAGGGGAAGTGAAGTATTTATCCCGGATGGTGAATTTGTGATTGAAAAAGGTGACAAACTTCACATTGCAGCGACACATAGCGAGATCGAGCAGTTTTTCAGCAGACTGGGGAACCGCAAGCGCCGTGTACACAATGTATTGATATGTGGTGGTGGCCGAGTTGGATTCTATCTTGCAAAGAAGCTTTGCTCTATGGGTATGGATGTGAAGATTATTGAGCAGAGTCATGAAAGATGCGAGATATTATGTGAAGAACTTCCAAAGGTAACGGTGATTCACGGGGATGCAACAGACCATGATTTACTGCTTGAAGAAGGCGTCCGCGAAGCAGACGCTTTGGTGGCTCTTACCGGTGTGGATGAGGAAAATATTATCATGGGCTTGTTTGCCAATAAGCAAGGCGTGCGAAAAATCGTTGCCAAGGTGAACGAAGATTCCAGAGCGCAGATGGTGGAAGGTCTTGGCATTGACAGCATTGTATCTTCTAAAAATGCAACGGTTGATGCGATTTTCAGTTATGTTCGTGCAAGACAGAACTCTTTGAGCAGTGCGAATATTGAATCTATGTATCGCTTGGTGGACGACCGTGTAGAAGCCTTGGAATTTGTGATAAAAGAAGAAACGAAATATACGAATATTGCACTGAAAGATTTGAAAACGAAGCCGAACAATCTGATTGCATGTATTGGGCGTAAACGTCAAATGATTATCCCAAGTGGTAACGACAGTATTCAGGTTGGGGATACGGTAGTTGTGATAACAAAATCAAAGAAAATACAAGATATTACAGACATCTTGGAATAGAGGATAGCTATGAATAGAGGAATGACGACTTATATTTTGGGAAGAATGCTTGGAGTGGAAGCCTTGGTTCTTTTGATTCCGGCACTGGTGTCTGTGATTTATGGGGAAGAAGGATGGAAAGCGTTTCTTCTTACCAGTGCAATTTTAGTGTTGTTATATGTGCTTTTTGGGCGAAGGAAACCGAAAGATTCCACAATATACGGGAAAGATGGATTCATCATCATCGCTTGTGCATGGATTTTATGGTCTGTGTTTGGTGCGTTACCGTTTTATATTTCGGGAGAAATCCCGTCTTATATTGATGCTGTTTTTGAAACCGTATCAGGATTTACCACAACAGGTTCTACTATTTTGACGAACATTGAAGGTCTGTCAAAGGGTATGAATTTTTGGCGCTGTCTGACTCACTGGATTGGTGGTATGGGCGTGCTTGTATTTGTTATGGTCATTGTGTCCTTGGAGGATAAGAATTCCATGCATTTGATGCGCGCGGAAGTACCGGGACCGGAGACAGATAAGCTTGTACCAAAGGCCAGAGATACGGCAAAGATTTTATATAGTATGTATTTTGTACTGACATTGGCAGAGGTTATATTCCTACTTGCCGGTGGAATGGATTTGTATGATAGCATTATTCATTCATTTAGTACAGCGGGAACAGGTGGTTTCAACAACCGGAATAACAGTGTTGCTTTTTATGACAGTGCGTATATAGATGGCGTAATCACGGTCTTTATGCTTCTGTTTGGTATTAATTTTAATATGTATTATCTTTTGCTACTTAAAAAGGTAAAAGATGTATTTAAGAATGAGGAAACGAGGGCATATTTGGGAATAATTCTTGGGTCCACTTTACTCATTACCATAAATATACTGAGCATATACGAGAAACCGTTAAGGGCTTTTCGATACGCAATCTTTCAAGTATCAGCTATTATAACGACAACTGGATTTGCAACAGCGGATTTCAATCTTTGGCCGGAGTTTTCAAAATGCATCCTTTTGAGCTTGATGATAGTTGGTGCCTGTGCCGGTTCAACCGGAGGGGGCATGAAGGTGTCACGTGTCTTGATTTTACTTAAGAGTATCAAGCGCGAGATGAAACGCCTGCTTCACCCGAAATCAGTTTCCATTGTCAAGGTAAATGGGAAAAAGGTAAAAGACGCAACGCTGCAGGGTGTTTATGTATATTTTATCAGTTATGTTGCTATATTTATCATATCGGTATTATTAATATCATTGAATAATTTTGATTTTGCAACATCCTTTAGCGGGGTGCTTACTACAATAAACAATATTGGACCGGGGATTTCAGCCATTGGACCAATTGAGAATTTTTCGAAATTCTCTGATTTTTCCAAAATCATATTCTGTCTGGATATGTTGATTGGAAGATTGGAAATTTTCCCGTTCTTGGTATTACTTTCTCCGAATTTGTGGAGAAAAAAATTCTAGGAGGTAATCTATGAAGAATCTAAAAGTGAAAGTAATAGGAACAATCATTGCCCTTGTTTTGGCAGGACTCTATTATTATGTAACATTGCCGGCAATCAATATTCATGCATCTGGATTTTGGTTTTTTATCATGATTGTGCTTGCGATTATTGCGGCACTTTACATCCTTCGAAAACGGTATGGAATGTTTGAAATAAAAGAGTCCAAGGTGGTAAAGATACTAGGCGGTATTTTGATTGTTGTGCTTGCAGTTTATTTGATCGGTTCGTTGTTATCTTCGCCGATTGTGAACGCAAAGAAATATCAGAAACTGTTGACGGTGGAAACGGGTGAGTTTACGAAAGATATTGAAGAACTGTCGTATGACCAGATTCCGTTATTGGATAAGAATTCAGCAACTCTCCTTGGAAATCGAAAAATGGGAAGTATGATTGACATGGCTTCTCAATTTGAGGTGGATAACATTTACAGTCAAATCAATTATAAAGATAAACCGGTTCGTGTGTCACCACTTCGTTATGCAAATGCAATTAAATGGCTAACGAATCGTGGGGAAGGTATTCCGGCCTATATCACCATTGATATGGCAACGCAGACAACGGAGCTTGTAAAATTAAAAGAGGGTATTAAATATTCAACTTCTGAATATTTTAATCGTAACATTTACAGACATTTGCGTTTTAATTATCCGACCTACATTTTTAATGAGCTTAGTTTTGAGATTGATGAGGAAGGTGTTCCATACTGGGTTTGTCCAGTGAAGAAGTTCAACATTGGTCTATTTGGCGGTGAGACAGTAGGTCGTGTGGTGCTGTGTAATGCGATTACCGGTGAGACCATAGATTATGCGATTGAGGATGTACCATCATGGATTGATAAGGCATATTCAGCAGAACTGTTGATTGAACTTTATGATTACTATGGAACCTTAAAACATGGGTTTATCAATAGTATATTAGGACAGAAGGATTGCCTGGTTACTACCGATGGGTATAATTATTTGGCAATTGATGATGATGTGTGGGTATATACCGGTGTTACGTCTGTGAATAGTGATGAGTCAAATGTAGGATTTGTGCTTATGAATCAACGTACCATGGAAACGAAGTTTTACGAGATTGCAGGTGCGGAAGAGTATTCGGCTATGGATTCGGCAGAGGGACAGGTACAGAACCTGGCGTATGAAGCGACCTTCCCGTTGCTTTTGAATATTGGAGGCGAGCCGACCTACTTTATTTGCTTAAAAGATGATGCAGGGCTTGTGAAGAAGTATGCCATGGTAAATGTGCAGAAATACCAAGTGGTAGGAATCGGCGATACAGTCAGCGAATGTGAGGAAGAGTATCAGAAACTTCTTTTGAAAGAGGGACTTCAGATTATAGAGGATACCCGTGAATCCGGCTCTATCACCGGAAAGATTACCAAGATCGCGCAAGGTGTTGTGGAAGGCAATTCTCATTATTTTATTATGGTAGAAGGCTCAGAGGATATTTTTGATATTCCGGTGGTGCAATTTATAGATATTATTAAATATGAGGTAGGACAGGAGATTTCACTGGAATACAAGATTGGTGAGAAAACTAATGTCGTAACTGCAATGAAATAGGTAAAGGCAACCAAATAAATGGTTGCCCTTATCACAATTCTGGTGTATAATAAATGTAATTACATAGCAAAGGAGTGATCCCCATGGTAAATTTATTAACAGGGCAAAAAGGTAGCGGCAAAACTCAGATTATGATTGAAGCTGCAAATAAAAAAGCAAAGGAATGTGACGGAAACGTAGTATTCATTAAGAACAGCCACAATGATACATATAGTTTATCGTTCGATATCAGAGCGATTGTAATGGCTGATTATCCTTCTATCCGTAGCATCAGTGAATATACAGGTTTTATTTATGGTATGCTCAGTGCAAATAGCGATATCCAAGTAATCTTTATCGATGGTATTTTAAAACAAGCAGGTGTATGTCTTGACTGTATCCCAAGTTTTATCGATACTCTTGACAGCATTTCAAAAGCACACAATGTTGACTTCTACGTAAGCATTAGCGCAAGCAAAGAAGATTTAGCAAGTGTTGACGCAGAAAAATGTAATTTTTTAAATTAATGATGATACAAAAAAATGGATGGGTGAAATCCCATCCATTTTTATTTAACTTATCTTTGTGAATTCGGTTTTACATTTTGGACATGTGATACAAATACGACCTTTCCCACGCGGGATACGGATTTTCTGCTTGCATGTCGGACACTTGTATATGTGATGTGTCTTGCGTTGTTTCATGATTGATTTTTCAGAACGTAGCTTTGATACAATCTTATTTTTGATATTCAGATATTTTATGTTTTCCTGGTAGCGTTTTTGGATATTTCTTGAAAACATGCGATAGTACATATAGAACAATAATCCAAGTGACAGTAACGAAAGGATTGCGTTGTTTACAAATAAATTCACGCCCCAAAGGATCATCCAAACAATCATTAAAAATTTGGAGAATGCGTCCATTCCGTAGCGTCCCATCATAAATCTTTGAAATCTTTCTCTCATAAATTTTCACCTCGACAAAAAGCATAGCACATTTTTCCAAAAAATAAAATTGTCAATTTATAAACAAAAATGAAAATTTTCTAAAAGGATAAAAAAATAGGGTGTGAAAACGTGGAGTGATATGGTATACTATCCGTAAAAGGCAGAGCTAAGAACACATAAGGAGCAAATAATATGAAAAGAGTATTACTAAAGCTAAGTGGAGAAGCACTTGCAGGAGATAAAAAGACGGGCTTCGACGAAGCGACTTGTATTGGTGTTGCCAAGCAGGTGAAGGAATTAGTAGATGACGGTATTCAGGTTGCAATTGTAACTGGTGGCGGTAATTTCTGGCGCGGAAGAACCAGTGAGACCATTGACCGTACGAAAGCGGACCAGATCGGTATGCTTGCAACAGTGATGAACTGTATTTATGTGTCAGACATTTTCAGACACGTTGGTATGCAGACAGAGATTTTTACACCATTTACATGCGGAGCATTTACGAAATTATTTTCAAAAGATGCCGCAGTAGAAGCGTTGAATGCAGGGAAAGTGATTTTCTTTGCGGGTGGAACGGGACACCCTTATTTTTCAACGGATACGGGAGCTGTTCTTCGTGCAATTGAGATTGAGGCAGACGCCATGTTACTTGCAAAGGCGATTGATGGTATTTATGACAGTGATCCGAAGTTGAATCCAGAGGCGAAAAAATATGATGAGATTTCTATTCAGGAGACCATCGATAAGCGTCTGGCGGCAGTGGATTTGGCAGCATCTATTCTTTGTATGGAAAATAAAATGCCGATGTTGGTATTTGGTTTGAATGAAAAGAATAGTATTGTTGAGACAATGAAAGGAACATTTACAGGTACGAAGGTAACTGTATAATGATAGAAAATTTATAATCGGAGGATTTTATTATGAACGAGAGATTACAAGTATTTGATACAAAGATGCAGAAATCAGTAGCAAGTTTAGAGGCTGAACTTGCAACCATTCGTGCAGGACGTGCGAACCCAAATGTGTTAAATAAATTAACAGTGGATTATTACGGAATTCCAACACCAATTCAACAGGTTGCTAATATTTCCGTTCCGGAAGCGCGTATGATTCAGATTCAACCATGGGAAAAGAGCCTGATTAAAGAAATTGAAAAAGCAATTATGACATCAGATATCGGAATTAACCCGAATAATGACGGTTCTGTGATTCGTTTGATTTTCCCTGAATTGACAGAAGACCGAAGAAAAGAAATCGTGAAAGATGTGAAGAAAAAAGGGGAAGCAGCGAAAGTTGCAATTAGAAACATTCGTCGTGATGGTAATGATGCATTTAAGAAGTTAAAAGGTTCGGAAGTGTCAGAAGACGAAATCAAAGATTTAGAAGAACAATTACAAAAATTGACTGACAAATACATTGCTAACATTGATAAAGCAATAGATGTGAAGTCAAAAGAGGTACTTACAGTATAGTTGAATAAGTGAAGAGAGTCTGCTAAGACAGACTCTTTTTTAAAGGAGATAGTTATGAACGTACCACAACATATAGCCATTATTTTGGACGGGAATGGTCGCTGGGCGAAAAAGAAGGGGATGCCGCGAAGCTATGGGCATACGCAAGGTAGTAAAAATGTAGAACGCATTTGTGAGGAAGCATACAAAATGGGAGTGAAATATTTGACCGTATATGCTTTTTCAACGGAGAACTGGAAACGTCCGAAAGACGAAGTGGATACGCTGATGAGTTTGCTTCGCAATTATATGAAAACTTGTTTAAAAACCGCAGAAAAGAATCGGATGCGTGTGCGAGTGATTGGGGACAAGACTGCTTTGGATGCTGATATTCAGAAACGGATTGCTGAACTGGAGGAGGCCACAAAGAATCATGATGGTCTGTGTTTTCAGATTGCATTGAACTATGGAAGTCGAGATGAAATGATTCGTGCAATGAAGAAGATGGCGGCAGATTGCGTGGATGGTAAAGTGGGCTTGGAGCAGGTGGATGAAGCTTTGTTTGAGACCTATTTGGATACCCATGATATACCGGACCCGGATTTGATGATACGTACCAGTGGAGAACAGAGATTGTCTAATTATTTGCTGTGGCAGTTGGCTTACAGTGAGTTCTATTTCACGGACGTGTTATGGCCGGATTTTACGAAAGAGGATTTAGCAAAGGCGATTGAATACTACAATTGTAGGGATAGGCGCTTTGGCGGTGTGAAGGAGGAAAAAACGAATGTTTAAGACAAGATTATTAAGTGGAATTTTACTTGTGATTATTGCATTGGCAACGATGATTTCAGGTGGAGATGTTTTGTTTGCCACACTTTTAATGATTAGTTTCATTGGGATGACGGAAATCTATAAAGTGTTGGAAATCAGCGGTACACTTCTTGGAGTGTCGGGATATGTAGCAGCGGTGGCGTATTATTTCTTGCTCCGTATGAACAGAGCAGATTTGGTGACCATGCTTTGTATTGTGTATTTAATCTTGATTATGGTTATTTATGTATTTTCCTATCCGAAATACCGTTCCGAGCAGATTATGCTTGCATTTTTTGGATTGTTTTATGTAGCATTTATGCTTTCTTATGTATATCAGATTCGTATGCTGGAACAGGGTGCCTTTTTGGTTTGGTTAGTGTTTATCTGTTCATGGGGATGCGATACCTGTGCATATTGTGTGGGGATGTTATTTGGCAAACACAAAATGGCACCGAAGCTTAGCCCGAAAAAATCGATTGAAGGTGCAGTCGGCGGTGTAGTAGGAGCAGCACTTCTTGGCGTGCTTTATGCATTGGCGGTGAATCGTTTCTGGGAAGGTGCAAGTGCAGATGTTTTACAATATGCCATTATTTGTGCAGTTGGAGCGTTGATTTCCATGGTGGGTGACTTGGCGGCATCGGCAATTAAAAGGAACCATGATATTAAGGATTATGGAAATTTAATTCCAGGTCATGGCGGGATTCTGGACCGTTTTGACAGTGTGATTTTTACAGCGCCGATTATTTATTATATGGCAATTATCTTATTGTAGGAGATTAACCTGATGAAAAAAATAGCAATTTTAGGTTCTACAGGTTCTATAGGAACACAAACTTTGGAAGTTGTCAGAGAAAATGGCGATATCCAAGTCTTAGGACTGGCTGCTGGTAATAATATTAAATTATTAGAGGCGCAAATTCGCGAATTTCACCCGAAAGTAGTTGCGGTCTGGGCAGAGGAAAAGGCGAAAGAACTGCGTGATAATGTGAGAGACATGGATGTTAAGATTGTCTCTGGGATGGAAGGATTGATCGAGGTTTCTGTTTTAGAAGGAACAGAAATTTTGGTAACTGCAATTGTGGGAATGATTGGAATACGTCCAACCATTGAAGCAATTAAGGCGGGGAAGGATATTGCCCTTGCAAACAAGGAAACCTTAGTGACCGCTGGACATATTATTATGCCGCTTGCTAAAGAACATAACGTGGCAATCTTGCCGGTTGACAGTGAACATAGTGCGATTTTTCAGTCCTTGCAGGGAAGCTCGCGGGGCGAGCTGCATAAGATTTTACTCACTGCCTCCGGTGGTCCTTTCCGCGGGAAAACAAGAGAGCAGCTTGTCCATATTCAAGTGGAGGACGCACTTAAGCACCCAAACTGGGAGATGGGAAGGAAGATTACCATTGATTCTTCCACTTTGGTGAACAAAGGTCTGGAGGTTATTGAAGCAAAATGGCTGTTTGATGTGGATATTGACCAAATAGAAGTTGTGGTTCATCCACAAAGTATTATTCATTCCATGGTTGAGTATGTGGATGGTGCAATTATTGCGGAACTCGGAACGCCGGATATGAAATTGCCGATTCAATATGCCCTTTATTATCCGGAGCGAAGATATCTTCCGGGCGAACGTGTGGATTTTACAACTTTGTCTCAATTGACATTTGAAAAGCCAGATATGGATACCTTTTATGGTTTGCGTCTTGCAATGGAAGCAGGCAAGGCAGGAGGTTCTCTGCCAACGGTATTTAACGCTGCAAATGAACTTGCAGTCAGCAAATTCTTGAATCGAAAAATTCAATATTTGGAGATTCCGGAAATTATTGAAACTTGTATGAGTCTTCATAAAAATATTGCATGTCCGACAGTGGATGAAATCTTAAGGACAGAGCAGGAAGTATATGAACAAATAGAAAGTAGGTGGTAGAGTGGGCATCATTCTTGCAATTATTGTTTTTGGATTGATTATTTTTGTGCATGAAATGGGGCACTTCTTACTCGCAAAAGCAAATGGAATACGTGTGGATGAGTTTTCACTTGGAATGGGACCACGACTTTTCAGTTTCGTGAAAGGTGAGACCAGATATTCTCTGAAACTATTGCCAATTGGCGGCTCCTGTATGATGGGGGAAGATGATGTTGAGGATGTTGGCGAAGGAAGCTTTAATAGTAAATCTGTCTGGGCAAGAATTTCTGTTGTAGCGGCAGGTGCCATTTTCAACTTTATTTTGGCTCTTGTTTTCTCCATGATTGTGGTGGGATATACCGGATATGATGAGCCGATTATCTCGGGGGTAATCGAAGAATTTCCGGCGGCAGAAGCCGGAATGCAGGCGGGAGACCGCATTGTTAAGATGAACAATAAAAAGATAAACATCTGGCGAGAGGTCACCTATTACAATATGTTTCATCCGGGCGAAACTGTTGAGTTGATTTTTGAGCGTGACGGCGAAAAACATGAGGTTACAATCACGCCAAAGCAGGATGAAGATGGAAGTTATTTGTTGGGTGTGACATCGCCGAAAGAACTAAAGAAAGCCAATATATTTACAGCATTTAAGTATGGTGTATACGAGGTGAAGTTCTGGATATCTACTACATTGGAAAGTTTGAAAATGTTGGTGACTGGTACGGTTGGCATGGACCAGCTTTCCGGTCCGGTTGGTATCGTTGATGTGGTGGACGAAACCTATCAGCAGAGCAAGGAGTATGGCGTGGTTGTTGTGATTATGCAGATGCTCAACATAGGAATATTAATCTCTGCAAATCTTGGTGTAATGAACTTGTTGCCACTTCCTGCATTGGATGGCGGAAGATTGGTATTCATGTTTATCGAAGCAATCCGCGGAAAACGTGTTTCGCCGGAAAAAGAAGGCTGGGTACATGGTATCGGTATGATTCTTTTGCTGGCACTTATGGCATTCGTGTTATTTAATGATGTAAAGAGATTGTTTTAAGAAAGAACGGGTATATGGAGAAGAAGTTTCTTCATATACCCGTTTGTTTGCCTTTATAGATCTCCCTCGTGATTCTTTCGTGTGAATTCCCGACAAAATCAATTGTCTCAATCAATTTCCACTCATTTAAATTCAAGTCTAATTTGAAATCGGATGGATAACTGCGGTTCCATTTGTATACGACGAGTTGTTCAATATTGTTGGCATGTGGTTGCAGTTTTTCATTTTCTACAAAACAAAATTCACCTGTTCCGGCTTTTTGTAAAAACATGGGATTGATTTTTGCATCTATTCCAAATGAACTAGTATCTTTAAAAAGTTTCTCCGAAAATGAACTTATCCACAATTCTTTTGTCAAACCGGCAATATCTTCTATTACTTTGATATCCTTGCTCTGACGTCTTTTGTTGAATAACATTCCCTGATTATCATCTATACAAATTATTACATTCATGTTTTTCACCTTTCCTATTCATTTACATACAATAATAGTAACAGATTTTTAGCGAGGTATCCAGATGAATATTCTTAAAGCTTCTCAAATAAATAACGGTGACAATATGAACAACAATATGAATAACAATGTGAATAATCTAAACCCCGGAAACAACAGAAATATAGGAAATAACAGAGACGTTTCTAATAATATTGATACGGGGCGTTTGCAAATTAGTGTTACTTCTGCAATCACTTCGTTTCCGGTTGCCGATGCAACAATTTCCATCTCCTATACGGGAGTTCCGAATGCCACCTTGGAACAACTTCGAACAAATTCATCAGGACAAACGGAGACTATAGAATTAGATGCACCGCCTGTGGAACTTAGTTTGAACCCGAATAATGAGATTCAACCGTATTCGGAGTATACGTTGAATGTGACAGCCCCTGGATTTGAGCCAATTAGTATTTCTGGTACAGAAATTTTGGCAGACGAAACGGCTCTTCAAAATATTACCATGAATCCAAGTGAACCAAATGAAACAGGGGAGGAAGTTTTTGTCATACCTGGCCATACCCTTTACGAAGAATATCCACCGAAGATTCCGGAACCGGAGATTAAGCCGGTTCGTGAGACTGGAGAAATTGTACTTAGTCGTGTTGTAATTCCAGAATATATTGTGGTACATGATGGAACACCGAATGATACGACAGCCAGAAACTATTATGTAAAATATAGAGATTATATTAAGAACGTGGCTTCCAGTGAGATTTATGCAACTTGGCCGGCAAACACGATTCGTGCAAACGTGCTTGCAATTATGTCATTTACACTGAATCGTGTGTATACGGAGTGGTATCGAAATCAAGGGTATGATTTTACAATTACTTCCTCCACGGCGTTTGACCACAAATGGATTCCGGAACGAAATTATTACACCAACATTTCCTTGATTGTAGATGAGCTCTTTTCTAATTATTTGTCCCGCCCAAACGTGAGACAGCCAATTTTGACACAATATTGCGATGGAAATAGAGTAAGCTGTCCGGGCTGGATGACACAATGGGGAAGTAAGGCCCTTGGTGACCAAGGATATTCCGCAATCGAAATTCTTCGGTATTTTTATGGAGATAATATGTATATTAATACGGCAGAAGAAATTTCCGGTATTCCTTCTTCCTGGCCGGGATATATTCTTTCGCAAGGATCCACCGGTGATAAGGTTCGTCAGGTACAGGAACAACTGGCTGTGATTTCCGGTGCGTATCCGGCTATTCCAAGAGTTACGGCAGATGGGGTTTATGGTCCGGCAACGGCAGAAGCGGTGCGAGAGTTTCAGTCTGTTTTCGGACTTCCGGAGACAGGGACTATCGATTACCGAACTTGGTATAAAATCTCTGAAATCTATGTGGGCGTTTCCAGAATTGCAGAACTGGTATAATATTTGTAAAGGGGACTTTCAGAGTCCCCTTTTTTCTGGTAGTATAGAATTATATAGTATGAAGGAGAATGATTATGAAGAAGCTCAAGAGACTTTCGGTGTTGTTGATTATTATGGCAATTTTGTTTGCCTATGAGATGCGTGAGTTACGCACGGATGATGCGGGAACGAATTCAGTTAGTACGATTGAGGAAATTCCGGAGTACGAAGGTGAACCGTACGTGGTCTTGAATGACAACGAACCTCTTTTTACGGAAGAAGACCTGGTAACAGAATCTTATGAATATTACAGTGAGTTGGATGATGATGGAAAATGCGGAATTGTGGAGGCTAGTATTGGTCAGGATATAATGCCTACGGAAAAACGGGGAAGCATTGGTCAAGTAAAGCCCACAGGATGGCAGACGATTAAATATGAACATGTGGATGGAAAATATTTGTATAATCGTTGTCATTTGATTGGATTTCAATTAACTGGGGAAAATGCAAATGAGAAGAATTTAATTACCGGAACAAGATATATGAATGTAGAGGGAATGCTTCCTTTTGAAAATATGGTGGCGGATTATGTGAAGGAAACGGGCAATCATGTAGTTTATCGTGTTACGCCAATCTATGAGGGAGATAACTTGGTGGCTTCCGGGGTACAGATGGAAGCAAAATCCGTGGAAGATGAGGGAGAAGGAATTTGCTTCAATGTGTACGTTTATAATGTACAACCGGGCGTTGAAATCGATTATGCAACTGGAAAAAGCCGACTTGCTGAGCCCTAAAATTTAGTTGTATTTGAATAGATATAATGTTATGATAAAAGATAGCGAAATATGATGAAAAGGGGAATAAAATGATACTAGATATATTAGGAATTGTAATAGGATTTATACTTTTAGTAAAGGGTGCTGATTGGTTTGTTGATGGTTCATCTTCTGTGGCGAAAAAGCTTCAGATTCCGGCGGTAGTAATTGGACTGACAATCGTAGCCTTTGGAACGAGCGCACCGGAATTGGCTGTGAGTGTTTCAGCTGCGCTGAAAGGCAGTAATGATATAGCACTTGGAAATGTGGTTGGTTCTAACATTTTTAACACCTTAGTAGTGCTAGGTGCCAGTGCGGCTATTACGCCAATTGCAGTTGGAAAGAGTGCAATTAAAAAAGACTATCCAATGTCCATTTTTGCGGCAGTCTTGCTTGGAGTTCTCTGTCTTGACACCCTTCTTTTCAAGGCGGATGGCATGAGCATCAGCCGTTTGGATGGCATTATTTTACTGATTTGTTTTGCGGTTTTCATGTACACCACAGTGATGGCAGGTATCAAAGGAAGAACCGATGGAGAAGAAGAAGAAATTGCGAGTTTTCCGATTGGGAAAAGTGTGTTGTTCATTCTAATCGGACTTGCATGTATTGTGGGAGGCGGTCAACTCACCGTAACCTGTGCTAAGGGACTGGCAAGAGACTTAGGGATGACAGAGGCAGTGATTGGTCTTACAGTAGTGGCACTTGGCACATCGCTTCCGGAGCTTGTTACCTCTGTGGTTGCAGCTAGAAAGGGAGAAAGTGATATTGCAGTAGGAAATGTGATTGGCTCTAACATTTTTAACATTTTCTTTATTTTGGGTACATCCGCAACTATTTTGCCAATGCAGAATTTGAATACTTCTTATGTATTTGATTTACTTGTACTGATTGTTGTGATGATTGTGACATTTGTTCCAATCGCAATTACCAAAAAGGTGCACAGAAGCGTGGGTATTACGATGGTGTTGGCATACGTGGTTTACACCGCATATCTCATCATGAGATTATAGATAGAATCTTACAAAAGCAGGTAGTTAGATGAAAAATAAAATCAAACAATTTTCGAAAGGTGATTTTAAAGTGGAACAGCCTGACATTCGTTTTTCAACCACACAGATTCATATGTCTGTGGGTGAGGGCGAAGTTTATGAAGGTAGTTTCCTTATAGAGAATATAAAAGACGGAGATATCAGAGGACTTGTATATCCGTCTTCTTTTCGTGTGCATTGTTTGGAAGAAGGATTTGAAGGGAATCCGGTTCGGGTAAATTATACCTATGATAGCAGGGGACTTGCACCGGGACAGATGGAGCAGGGAAAGTTCACTGTGGTATGTAATGGCGGAGAGTATGAACTGCAGTTTGATGTGGTGATAGAGAAGCCTTTTATCATGACGGCCTACGGTAAGATTCAGACCCTTGCAGATTTTAAAAAATTAGCCATTCAGGATTTCGCGGAAGCAAAAAGACTGTTCCGTTCCAGACAGTTTTATGAAGTGCTGAAGTACGAGGACAAGCGAGTAAGAAATTTATATGAAAATATGCGTAAATGGTCCCTTGATGAGCAGGCCTTGGAAGAATTTCTTGTGGGAATCAAACAGAAAGAAAAGATATATCTGACGCTGGGACAGGAAGAACTGGTTTGTGAAAATATATTGGAGACCCAAAAAGTCTGGATAGATATTCGGAAAAACACTTGGGGATATGGTCGGATTCAGTTTGAGACCATGGGGGATTTTCTGGAAGTGAAGCAAAGTGAAGTGTCTACAGATGATTTTGTGGGCAATACATATCGCTTGGAATATTTTATTCATGCGGACAAACTGCATAAGGGATACAACTATGGGAAGATATTGATATCCACACCGTATGAAACATTAAGTTTTCCTGTTTCCGTACACCAAGTTGTAAAGCACGATGAAATGCGTGGAATGCAAGGCATGATTGCGGGACAAGGATTAAAAGAGTACTTGGCATTTATTTCCGGGAAAATGAGTGTCGGTGACTGGGCAGAAAAAGCAATTAAGCGAGTAGACCAGTTATTAGAATTGGAACCGAACAGCGAATACTACCAATTGTTGAAAGCACATATTTATCTGCGCAGCAGACGGGAAGAAGAAGCTAGATGGATTTTGGATAATGGAAGTTATTCCAAGTTTGTCATTGGACGCAAGCCGGAGATTAGTGCTTACTATATGTTTTTGACTGCACTGTTAAAGAGAGAAACTCTGCACACGAACCGCGTGTTAGAGGAAATTTATCGTGTATATATGAAGCACCCGTATTCTTGGCAGCTTCTTTGCATGATTATCAATTTGGATAATAAATATCGGGATTATAATGACAGAATCCGCGTGTTGGAGAGACAGTTCTTTAATGGAGCAAATCAAATACTTTTGTATGCTGAGGCATATATTTGTTTCCAGGAACGTGTGCTTTTACTGCGAAAGTTGGATTCTTTCGAGATTCAGATTTTAAATTTTGCAACAAAATATAAGATGATTACCAGAGAACTTGCACTTCATATGTCTGATTTGGTTTGCCAACAGAAAAAATTTGATTCTAAGTTGCTTCGCATTTTAGAACAGGCATATCAGATGTATGAGGAACCGGACATTCTCCGTGCCATATGTATGCAGTTAATCAAGGGGAATAAGACGGGAAGCGAGTGTTTCAAATGGTATGAGATGGCTGTGAAGCAGGAAATGAAGCTGGCACAGTTGTATGAGTATTATATGATGTCCATGAACCCGGAACGCATCAGAGGTGCATTTCCGAGAATTGTATACTTGTACTTCCTTCGTGGAATTAATTTGGATTATAAAAGAACGGCTTTGCTTTATGAAAACATTCTCACCTACGAGAGTGAAGACAGTGAAATTTACAAGCAATACTATGAACAAATGAAGGTGTTTGCAACAGAACAACTTATAAAACGTAATATTAATGAATCACTCCGAGTGATTTATAATCGTTTTATCAATCCAAATACCATTGCTTTGGACGAGTTGGATGCACTCTATGATGTGTGTCACGCATATCAGGTGACAACGCAATTGAAAGGCATGAAGTATGTCATTGTGATTGAAAGCGATGGAAGTGTAAAACAAAGAGTCGCTTATAAAGCAGAGGATGGCGCAAAGATATATTTGTACAGCAAGGATGCCAGAATTGTATGGGAAGGGGATAATGGACGTCATTATACAGATTCCGTTCCGTATGAGACTAGGCGGTTGTTCTATGAAATGCGCTATTTGGAACTTTGTAAGAATCGAAAAATTATGAAGGCCACCCGTGAACAAATGGAGCCGGTCATTGAATTGAGTTTTGAAAACTTGAAGTGCTTTGGCATGGATGCTTTTGATAAGAAAGAGGTTTTTGTACTCTGTTCAAAACGTGTAAGAGAGCAAGAGCAGATGGAAGATGATTTCTTGCTGTATCTATGTTTTGAGTTACTGGAAGAAGGATATTACGACAAAGCAATTTTGACCTATCTTGCACAGTATTATTGTGGCGCTACATGTGACATGAAAAAGGTGTGGAAAAAGGCAAAAGAATACGGTGTGAATGCGAAAAATATTGCAGAACGTATTATTACCCAAATGCTTTTCTCAGAGACGATGTTCCAAGAGGAAGAAATTTTCGAGGATTACTATAGCGGAAGACCGTATTTTAGACTGAAACAGGCATATCTTGCATATGTATCAAGAATGTATGTGGTTCGCAATCGTATTATGCGTGGGGACATTATCCGCATGATGCTTCAGGAGTTGTCCCAGAAAGAATATCTTGCAGATATTTGCAAGGTAGCAATTTTAAAATACTATGAGAGTAAAGAAGTTGAACCGGTGATGCTTTCCCTATTGAAAGAATTTTTTATGGAAATGAACCGAAAACGTCTGGTGTTCCCATTCTTTTTGAACTATCCGGTAAAATGGTTAAAAGAAGCTCAAATTTATGACAAGGTTCTGGTGGAATACAAAAGCAGTATCGACGGGAAGGTGAAAATTGTCTATCGCATTTTGCCGTATGCAGAGGCCGTGGTCGAGGAACATTCCGAAACCATTCTTCCAAACTACGATGGCGTTTTTGTGAAAGAATTCGTGCTATATGAAGGAGAAATTCTGGAATATCATTTCATAGAAGAAAGCAAGGATAAACAAATTGTCAGTGAGAAAGAACGCTGTAGTAAAGAGCAGATTGTTTATGAGGATGGCAAATACGGAAGGTTAAATTTGATTTCTCATTTGTCAAAGGAAAAGCAGTATGAATCGATGCTGCACTACAGAAAAGAGGAACAGATTGCTGAGGAGCTGTTTGTTACTTATTGATGATTTAAGATACAAGAAGGAGGAAATGTGATATGCAAAACAGTATCATAGGATATGATTTAAATGAGAGATATTGTCAGATTAGTTATTATAATGAAGAATCTCAAGAACCGCAAACACTGGAAACAATCACATATTCTACCCATAACTTGTATGAAAGAGCCATTCGACACGAAAGCGATGAGATTGTGAACTTGCTAAAGGAGTTTGTAGAACAGTCTTTGAGTAAGTTTGAGAGCATCGGGCAGTTGGTATTTACCGTGCCGAATCTGAATATTGATATTGTGCGTATGCTGAAAGGAATCGGGAAACGCATCGGTGTGGATAAGGACAATATTTATGTACAGGACTATAAGGAGAGCTTTTGCAACTTTATGATTGACCAACCAAAAGAATTGTGGCAGTATGAGGCGGCATTGTTTCACTGTGACAGACGTGAGGTGAAGGCATATATGTTGCGTAAACTTCGCACGGGATATGGGAAGGGCAGAGATGCTTTCATTACAGTTGACGAGGTGGCAAGAGCGCAGATGGAGGAGCTTGCAGCTGTTTATCCGGTATTGAATGTTGATCGAGCGAAGGAAGCAGATGTACGCTTCCGACAGTTTGTGCAAGGGGTATTTGATAAGAAATTAGTTTCTTCTGTATTCCTTGTTGGAGAAGGTTTTGAGAATAACTGGTATCCACAGTCCTTAAAGGTATTGTGCAATGGAAGGCGAGCATTTCTCGGCAACAACTTGTACAGCAAAGGTGCTTGTTATGCTGCATATAAACGCAGTTTGGGATATGAGGACTCATTGATTTATTTGGATGAGACGAAAATGATGGATCAGATTTGCCTGAAACTTCGTTTGCATGGGCAGGACAAATGGTATCCGATTGTTTCCTGGGGAAGCCGATGGTACGAGGCGGATATGCAGTGCGAGATATTATTAGAGAACGCAGATGATATTGAAATACATGTAGAATCTTTGGCTGGGGCACAACTCCGTGTGGAACGAGTTTCTATGGAAGGTCTGCCGAAGCGAAAGAACTATACTTTGAGACTTCAGGTAAAAGTGATGATGCTGAATGAAAAATGTTGTCGCATCAGTTTCACAGATGTGGGATTTGGAGAATTTTTTCCGGCAACTGATTTTTGCGTGGAGAAGGAAATACATTTAGGAGGAAGCAATGAGCAGTTTAATTCTTTGTCATAAAAAGAAGGCAAAACAGCCGTATGAAATCACAAGAATTCATCGCAGAATTTATACAATCGAAGAACTCTGTTACTATTTGTGCAATCATATGTATTTGATTGATTACACGATTATGAATGAACATTTATGTGACTGGCTGGAAGAAGAACTGGAGCTGAAAGAACTCGCTGGAAATATTAGACAACTCTTAGAACAGAATGGAACAATTGAACAGTTCATTGTTACAATTTTGGCGTATTCATCTATTTACACAACCGGTGAATTGAGTCAAATCCAAGATGTGTTGGATAAATTGAAAAATCAAAAGCCGGTAGAAAAACAAAAATATAAGGCAGACAATTTGCTTCAAAGCGGTTCCATAAAATCTGCAATCATGGCTTACCTGGAAATTGTTCATGGGGAACGTGATGAGAGCGTAGATGGAAAATTTTATGGAAAGGTCTATGGCTGCCTTGGTGCATGCTATGGTCGATTGTTTCTATATGAAGAAGCAGCGAAAATGTATGAAGCGGCATTTCAAATATGTGAGGAAGAATCCATGTTGAAAGCGTATTTGTACGCATGCCGTAATTATATGAATAAGGAAGAATATACAAAACTTTTGCAACGGAGCCAAATGTATATGAATTTGGATGCAATCATTGCAGAAGAAGTGTTGGAGATTGAAAAAAATGTGCAGATGCTGCAATATGATGACACTCTTATTAATTGGAAGAATCAATATCGCAGACTGAGCACGGGAGAAGTTTAAAGGTGTGTTATGACAGACTATAAATTGCTTGCGAATACGGCGCTGATGGCTGGAGAGATTATGCTGTGCAGTGGAGCAGAGACGTATCGCGTAGAAGATACCATGTATCATATTTTAAAAACTTCAAATTTGGAATCTATACAGGTTATCGCCATGATGACAGGGATTGTACTTACGTTGAATGACCCGTGCATGGAACAACCGGTTACTATGATGCGAAGAGTCAGTGAACGTTCTACGAATGTCAGCAATATCATAAAGGTAAATGATATTTCGAGAAGGTATTGTGGTGGAGACATTTCCTTAGAAGAGGCCTATGAGGAATTGACCCATGCCAAAGGGAAACAGTACAGTCGTTTGTTTTATAATATTGCAACCGTTGGTATTGCAGTGGGTTTCGCCATGATGTTTGGCGGAAGTATAAAGGAACTTGTATTGGCAGCAATTGTGGGGGCAGTGTTGGCCTGTGTAATGACCTTTGGTAAAATTACAAAAATCAATGGTGTTTTGGTACATGTCCTTTCCGGACTTGGAATTGCCATGCTAACTGTTGTACTGCAGAGACTTTTGTTTGCGGATGCGTCCATCCATATTGTAATTGTCAGTGCCATTATGCCGATTGTGCCGGGAGTTGCGATTACGAATGCCATTCGCGATACAATACAAGGAGATTATTTATCCGGGTGTGCAAGGATTTTAGAAGCATTTTTAGTTGCAATGGCAATTGCGGTAGGTGCAGGTCTGGGAATGTTGTTTGTTGGAGGCGTGATATGATAATCAAAGTATGTGGAGCGTTTTTAGCGATCTTGTGTTTTGCAATTATGCTGGAAACACCAAAAAAATATATTGTTTATGCCGGAATTGTAGGAGCAGTAGGATGGCTGGTGTTTTTGATTGCAGGAAAAATGGGTGCAAATGATGTATTTGCCACTTTTTTGTCGGCCCTTACCATTGCATTTATTTCACATGTGTTTGCAAGAGTTTTCAAAACTCCGGTTACCGGTTTTTTGATTGCAGGAATTTTACCAACTGTTCCCGGAGCAGGAATGTATCACATTGGATATTACTTGTTCCAGAAGGATATGGATATGTTAGGACACTATATTACAAGTGTGCTTCAGATCGCAGGAGTGATTGCAGCAGCTCTTTTTCTGATGGATGCATTTTTTCGAATGGTGTTTCAAAAAAGTGTTGATAAATCATCGAAAATCGTATAGACTTACAAGTTAAGAGAAAAGAGGAGGTTTTGAATGATGACAGCATATAAAGATTTAAGTGTAGAAGAATTACAGTCATTAAAGAAAGAACTGGAAGAACAGTTTGCAGAGATTAAAGCAAAAAATTTGAAGCTGGATATGTCACGTGGAAAACCGTCAAAAGCACAGTTAGATTTATCTATGGGAATGATGGACGTTCTCAGCAGTGAGGCGAACCTTACTTGCGAGGAAGGTGTTGATTGCCGTAACTATGGTGTGCTTGATGGTATCAACGAGGCGAAACAGCTTCTTTCAGATATGTCAGAGGTGCCAAAGGAAAACATCGTTATTTTTGGTAACTCTAGTTTGAATGTGATGTATGATACCATTTCACGTTCTATGACACATGGTGTAATGGGTAGCACACCATGGTGCAAATTAGATAAAGTAAAATTCTTGTGTCCTGTGCCGGGATATGACAGACATTTTGCAATTACAGAGCATTTCGGAATTGAGATGATTAACATACCGATGACACCGGAAGGTCCAAATATGGATATGGTAGAAGCGTTGGTAAACAATGACGAAACTGTGAAAGGTATCTGGTGTGTTCCGAAATATTCAAACCCACAAGGTTACACATACTCAGACCAGACAGTAAGACGTTTTGCAAGATTAAAACCGGCTGCAAAGGAATTCCGTATTTACTGGGATAATGCATATACAATTCATCATTTACATGATGATAACCAAGATTACTTAATCGAGATTTTGATGGCTTGTAAACAGGAAGGTAATCCGGATATGGTTTATAAATTCTGTTCTACATCAAAGATCAGTTTCCCAGGTTCAGGTATTGCGGCAATTGCAGCGTCTACAGCGAACTTGGCAGATATTCGTAAACAAATGACGATTCAAACAATCGGTCACGACAAAGTAAATCAATTACGTCATGCACGTTATTTCAAGGATATCCACGGAGTAGTGGAGCACATGAGAAAGCATGCAGATATCTTGAGACCTAAATTTGAGGCGGTAATTGACGTACTGAACAAAGAGTTAAGCGGACTTGAGATTGGTAGCTGGACAGAACCTCGCGGAGGATATTTTATTTCCTTTGATTCCTTAGAAGGATGTGCAAAAGCTATTGTAGCAAAAGCGAAAGAAGCAGGAGTAATCATGACACCTGCAGGGGCTACCTTCCCATATGGAAAAGACCCGAAAGACAGCAACATTCGTATTGCGCCATCTTTCCCAACACCGGAGGAATTATCTATGGCAGCGAATATCTTTGTACTTAGTGTAAAATTAGTAAGTATTGACAAGATTTTAGGAGAAAAATAATGAGTAAAGTTAGAACAAGATTTGCACCGAGCCCAACTGGCAGAATGCATGTTGGAAATCTTAGAACAGCATTATATGCATATTTGATTGCAAAACATGAAGATGGTGATTTTTTACTTCGTATTGAAGACACAGACCAGGAACGTTATGTGGAAGGTGCAGTTGATATTATTTACCGCACATTGGCAAAAACGAGACTTATCCATGATGAAGGTCCGGATAAAGATGGCGGATACGGCCCATATGTGCAAAGTGAAAGACAGGCAACAGGTCTTTATCTGGAATATGCAAAGAAATTAATCGAAGCAGGTCATGCTTATTACTGTTTCTGTGATAAGGAGAGATTGGCTTCTCTTAAGAGCGAGGTTAAGGAAGGCGGAGAAGAAATCGTTGTTTATGATAAACATTGCTTATATTTAAGCAAAGAAGAAATCGAAGCAAACCTTGCAGCAGGAAAACCATATGTTATCCGTATTAATATGCCAACAGAAGGAACCACAACTTTCCATGATGATATTTATGGAGACATCACAGTTCCGAATGAAGAATTGGACGATATGATTTTAATCAAATCAGACGGATATCCAACTTATAATTTTGCAAACGTAGTAGACGACCATTTGCAAGGCATTACACACGTGGTTCGTGGTAATGAATATTTGTCATCTGCTCCGAAATATAACAGATTATACGAAGCTTTTGGTTGGGAAGTTCCTGTCTATGTACACTGTCCATTGATTACAGACGAAACGCATAAGAAATTGAGTAAACGTTCCGGACATTCTTCTTATGAAGATTTGATTGAACAAGGTTATATTACAGAGGCAGTTGTGAATTACGTTGCGCTTCTTGGATGGAGCCCGACTGATAATACGGAAATCTTCTCGTTAGAGGAATTGGTGAAGGCATTTGATTACCGTCATATGAGTAAATCACCGGCAGTATTTGATACGGTGAAATTGAAATGGATGAACGGTGAATATTTAAAGGCTATGGATTTTGATAAGTTCTACGAACTGGCGGAGCCATATCTGAAAGAAGTCATCACAAAGGACTATGATTTGAAGAAGATTGCAGCACTTGTGAAGACAAGAATAGAAGTCTTCCCAGATATCAAAGACCAGATTGATTTCTTCGAAGAACTTCCGGAGTATGATACAGCAATGTATACACACAAGAAGATGAAGACAAACGAAGAAACTGCTTTGGAAGTGTTAAAAGAAATTTTACCATTATTTGAAGCGCATGATGATTATACGAATGATGCATTGTATGAAGTGCTGAAGAATTATGTAGAGGCTAAAGGTTGTAAGAATGGCTATGCAATGTGGCCGGTAAGAACTGCTGTGTCCGGTAAGCAAAACACACCGGGTGGAGCAACTGAGATTATGGAAATCTTGGGAAAAGAAGAATCACTTGCGAGATTGCGTAAGGGAATTGAATTACTTAGTAAATAGTTGTAGGGCGGGAAAAGTTTCCCGCCTGATGTACTTTTTGGGGATTTACGGTGTGAATATTGAAGCGTATTGATTAGCACCGTAAATATCACAAAACAACAAAAAAGGGGAAATGTAAATGAGTTTCAACTCAGCTCAAATTCAAGCAATTGCCCACAAAGAAGGACCATGTATGGTCCTTGCCGGTCCCGGTTCTGGGAAAACTACCGTTATTACCAATCGAATAGTAAATTTAATCGAAAAGCACAAGGTAAAGCCGGAAGAAATTCTGGTCATTACCTTTTCGAAGGCTGCATCCAAAGAGATGCGGGATAGATTTCATGAATTGTGGTCAGGGGAAAAGAAGGCTCCTGTGACGTTTGGTACCTTTCACGGTATCTATTACGGTATTCTAAAGTGGGCTTATAAATTAACATCAGAGAATATCTTTTCAGACGAGCAAAAGTACCAGCTGTTGCAGCGGGTGGTGGAGCGCATGAATCTAGATATTGATGATGAAAAAGATTTCCTGCAAGGGATTGCCGGAGAAATCGGTAATGTGAAAAATAATTGTATTCCGTTATCCGAGTACAAATCCTTAAACTGTGATGAACAGGAATTTAGTCGAATTTATCAAGCATACGAAGCGGAACGAAAGCGACTTAAGAAGATTGACTTTGACGATATGCTTGTATTAACTTACGAGCTTTTTCAGAAACGTCCGGATATTCTTAACATGTGGCAGCGCAAATACAAGTATATTCTAATTGATGAATTCCAAGATATTAATAAAGTGCAGTATGATGTAATTCGTATGCTGGCAGCACCGGAAGATAATTTGTTTGTCGTGGGAGATGACGACCAGTCAATTTATCGGTTTCGCGGAGCAAGACCGGAAATTATGCTACAATTTCCAAAGGATTATCCGGGAACCAGACAAGTGTTGTTGGATGTCAATTATCGCTCCACAAAAGCAATTGTCAATGGTGCTGGACGTGTTATTCAGAACAATAAGAAACGATACCCGAAACAGATTGTAACAACAAATGAGCAAGGAAGTAATGTACATGTTCAAGAAGTGCGTCATCCGATTGAAGAAAGCAAGTACGTGTTGCAAGAGATTCAAAAAGCGTTGAAAGAAGGCGCGTCACCAACAGAAATAGCAATTCTTTTTCGCACCAATCAAGAGGCAAGGGTATTAGTTGATACATTAATGGAATACAATATGCCTTTTTATATGAAAGAACATTTTTCGAATCTATACGAGCATTTTGTTGCACGAAATTTGATTGGTTATATGAGAATGGCCTTAGGAGACCGTTCTAGAAAATTGTTTTTAGAGATTATGAATCGGCCAAATCGTTATATAGGACGAGATAGTGTAGAGTCGGGAGAAGTGTCTTTTGAAGAACTAAAAAAGTATTATAAAGATAAGGAATGGATGCAGGACCGCATTGACCAATTGGATGTGGATTTACGCATTATCAAAAGATGTAAACCTTATGCGGCGATTCAGTATATTCGTAAGCACATAGGATATGATGATTTTTTGAGGGAATATGCTGTGAAGCGCAGAATCAAATTAGAAGAACTAATGGATGTTGTACATGAAATTGAAATGCGCGCAAAGGAGTTTAAGACCATTGAGGATTGGTTTTCTCATATTGAAGAATATGGAGAGAACTTGCGAAGACAAGCAGAAGTCCGAGAACCAAGTCAAAATGCGGTTCAGTTAATGACCATGCATGGAGCAAAGGGATTGGAATTTCATACGGTATTTATTATCGGTGCAAATGAGGATATTTGCCCGTATAAAAAGGCAGAAACCGCAGAAGAAATAGAAGAAGAGCGTAGACTCTTCTATGTGGCAATGACAAGGGCAAAGAAACGGCTGGTTATTTCTTATAGTAAAGAACGAAATGGAAAGAAGATGAAGCAGTCAAGATTTGTTGGAGAATTATTAAATCTAAAAAAATAATAAAGATGGTTGACAAAATACCCCCTTGGGTGTATCTTATTAACGTAGATGTTAGCACTCGAACAAAAAGAGTGCTAATAAACGAAAAAGAGGAGGTATATATGGAACTAAATCACGGGTTAGATGAACGTAAACTTAAGATTTTACATGCGGTTATCAAGAATTATTTAGAGACCGGAGAACCGGTTGGCTCAAGAACCATTTCTAAATATACGGACTTGAATTTGAGTTCTGCAACCATTCGTAACGAGATGGCTGACTTAGAGGATTTGGGTTACATCATACAGCCTCATACATCAGCAGGACGTATTCCTTCGGATAAAGGATATCGTCTGTACGTAGACATGCTGATGGCGGAGAAAGAGCAGGAAGTTATCGAGATGCGTGAGCAGATGCTGGAGAAGGCCGATAAAATGGATAAGATTCTCAAGCAGGCTGCAAAGGTGTTGGCAGTCAATACGAATTATGCCACAATGGTTTCTGCTCCGACTATGAATAGAAACAAGTTGAAATTCATTCAATTATCACAGGTTGATGAGCATCAGATTATTGCGGTTATCGTAATGGAAGGTAACATTATTAAGAATAAGATTGTTACAGTGGAAGAAACTCTTAATAATGAGATGATGTTGAAACTCAACATGCTTCTTAATACAAGCCTTCCGGGCATGTCCATTGAAGAAATTAATCTTGGAATGATAGCTGCGTTAAAAGAACAGGCAGGTGCACATGGAGAGATTATAGGAGATGTGTTAAATGCGATTGGAAGCACCATACAGCCGGAGGATTTGGAAATCTACACCAGCGGTGCAACAAATGTATTCAAGTATCCGGAACTCAGTGATAATCATAGCGCACAGGAAATTATTAATGCATTTGAAGAAAAACAGATGCTTCAAGAGATTGTGACACAGACACTTTCCAAAGATGACAATCATGGCATTCAGGTTTACATCGGTAATGAGACACCGGTTCAATCCATGAAAGATTGTAGTGTTGTTACAGCAACTTATGAATTGGGTGAAGGCATGCAGGGAACGATAGGTATTATCGGACCGAAGCGAATGGATTATGAACATGTAATGAAGACTCTCAAGACTCTGATGACAGAACTTGACGAGATTTTCCATAAAGAAGAATAGAAAGGTGGCAGTCCATTGGAAGAGAATAAGAACCAAGAGGTTGTAGAAGAGACTGTGGAGGAGACTGCAGAAGCTTCGACAGAAGAAACCGTTGCTGAAAATACAGATGCTGAGACAGTAGAAACTGACAATGCGGATGTGGATTCAGAAGCGGAAGCAGAAGGCGCAGAAGAACCTACAAAAGAGAAATCAAAATTATTTAAAAAGAAAAAAGACCCAAAAGATGA
Organism: Faecalimonas sp.; assembly: GCA_045649385.1. Classification (GTDB taxonomy): domain Bacteria; phylum Bacillota; class Clostridia; order Lachnospirales; family Lachnospiraceae; genus Faecalimonas. The sequence continues at coordinate 87,987 of JAZRPT010000071.1, forward strand.
GAAGATTGAAGAACTCTCGGACAAACTGTTAAGACAGATGGCTGAGTTCGATAATTTCCGCAAACGTACAGAGAAAGAGAAATCAGCAATGTACGAAATCGGCGCAAAGGACATCATCGAAAAATTACTTCCGGTTGTAGATAACTTCGAGAGAGGATTTATGACGGTGGCCGAAGAAGATAAAGCAGATGCATTTGTGACCGGTATGGAAATGGTGTATAAGCAATTAATGACGATGCTTGAGACCGTTGGTGTTAAACCAATTGAAGCGGTTGGACAGGAATTCAATCCGGATCTTCATAATGCAGTGATGCATGTGGAAGACGAGACGGTTGGAGATAATATTATTGTAGAAGAATTTCAAAAGGGCTACACATACCGTGACTCCGTTGTGAGATACAGCATGGTAAAAGTAGCGAACTAACAAACAAACATAAATATTTAGGAGGATTTTAAAATGGGAAAAATTATTGGTATTGACTTAGGAACAACCAACAGCTGTGTAGCTGTTATGGAAGGTGGACAGCCAACAGTTATCGCAAATACAGAAGGTGCTAGAACAACTCCATCTGTAGTAGCATTTACAAAAACAGGAGAACGTTTAGTAGGTGAACCTGCAAAACGTCAGGCAGTAACGAATGCTGACAAAACTATTTCTTCTATTAAGAGAGAAATGGGTAGAGATTACAAGGTAGCAATCGATGACAAGAAATACTCTCCACAAGAAATTTCTGCAATGATTCTTCAGAAATTAAAAGCAGATGCAGAAGGATATCTTGGAGAAAAAGTGACAGAAGCTGTTATTACAGTTCCTGCTTACTTTAACGATGCACAACGTCAGGCTACAAAAGATGCAGGTAAAATTGCAGGTCTTGATGTAAAACGTATCATCAATGAACCAACAGCAGCAGCTCTTGCATATGGTCTTGACAACGAAAAAGAACAGAAAATCATGGTATATGACTTGGGTGGTGGTACATTCGACGTATCTATCATTGAAATCGGTGATGGCGTTATCGAGGTGTTGTCTACAGCGGGTGATAACAGACTTGGTGGAGATGACTTTGACCAAAAAATTGTTGATTATATCGTGGCTGATTTCAAGGGTGCAAACGGCGTAGATTTATCTGCTGATAAAATGGCACTTCAGAGAGTAAAAGAAGCAGCAGAAAAAGCGAAAAAAGAATTGTCTACTGCTACAACAACAAATATTAACCTTCCATTCATCAGCATGAATGCTTCAGGTCCACTTCACTTAGATATGAACCTTACAAGAGCAAAATTTGATGAATTGACAAACGATTTGGTAGAAAGAACAGCGGAACCTGTAAAAAGAGCACTTTCAGATGCAGGTCTTTCAGCATCAGAACTTGGTCAAGTATTATTGGTAGGTGGTTCAACACGTATTCCGGCTGTACAAGACAAAGTAAAACAGTTGACAGGTAAAGAACCAAGTAAGTCATTGAACCCAGATGAATGTGTTGCTTTAGGTGCTTCCGTTCAAGGTGGTAAATTAGCAGGAGATGCAGGCGCAGGCGACATCATCTTGTTTGACGTAACACCACTTTCATTGTCAATCGAAACAATGGGTGGAATTGCAACAAGATTGATTGAAAGAAATACAACGATTCCTACAAGCAAGAGCCAGGTGTTCTCTACAGCAGCTGACAACCAAACAGCAGTTGATATTCACGTAGTACAAGGTGAAAGACAATTTGCAAGAGATAACAAAACTTTAGGACAATTTAGATTGGACGGTATTGCACCGGCTCCACGTGGAATTCCACAAATCGAAGTTACATTTAACATTGATGCAAATGGTATTGTAAACGTATCTGCAAAAGATTTAGGAACAGGTAGAGAACAACACATTACTATTACATCTGGTTCAAACATGTCAGATGCTGATATTGAAAAGGCTGTAAAAGAAGCAGCAGAATTCGAAGCACAGGATAAGAAACGTAAAGAAGCAATTGATGCAAGAAATGAAGCAGATTCTATTGTATTCCAAACAGAAAAAGCTTTGGCAGATGTTGCTGATAAAGTAGACGCTAGTGAAAAAGCAACTGTTGAAGCTGACATCCAGGCGTTAAAAGACATCCTTGCAAAATCCACACCGGAATCAATGACAGATGCGGACGTGGAAGAAATCAAAGCAGCAAAAGAAAAACTTATGACAGATGCACAAGGTGTGTTCACAAAGATGTATGAAAATATTGCTGCACAACAACAAGGAGCACAAGGTGGTCCAACACCGGAAGCTGGTCCGGCACCGGAAGGATTTAATGGTGATGATGTAGTAGATGGTGACTACAAAGAAATCTAATCTGAAATTTATAAAAAGTAAGGTGTTCTGCGGGACTGAAAAGTTTCGCAGAACTTCGTTATGAAAAATAGAAAGGCAGAATATCATGGCTGAGACAAAGAGAGATTATTATGAGGTGTTAGGGGTTAGTAAGACAGCAGATGCCTCGGAAATCAAAAAAGCATATAGAGCCTTGGGTAAGAAATATCATCCGGATGCAAATCCGGGGGATAAAGAAGCAGAAGCAAAATTTAAAGAATTATCAGAAGCTTATGCGGTACTTAGTGACCCGGAAAAGCGCCAGAAGTACGACCAGTTCGGTCATGCTGCATTTGATGGCGGCGCAGGTGGAGCCGGCGGTTTCGGTGGTTTCGATTTTGGGGGAATGGATTTTACAGACATATTTGGCGATATTTTCGGTGATATGTTTGGCGGCGGACGTCGTTCCAGACGTTCTTATAATGGTCCGATGCAGGGAGCCAATGTTCGTAAAGGTGTAAGAATCACATTTGAAGAAGCAATTTTTGGTTGTGAGAAGGAACTGGAAGTTATCATTAAGGACCCTTGTACTACCTGCAGTGGAACAGGAGCCAAACCAGGTACCTCGCCGGAGACATGTCCAAAATGTAATGGGCGTGGTCAAGTGGTATATACCTCACAGTCTTTCTTCGGTACTATGCAGAATGTTCAGACTTGTCCGGAATGTAACGGTTCGGGAAAAGTGATTCGTGAAAAATGTTCGGATTGTGCGGGAACGGGATATGTTTCTACCAAGAAGAAAATTTCGGTAACAATTCCTGCAGGTATTGATAATGGACAGAGTATTCGTATTCGTGAAAAAGGTGAGCCGGGTATTAACGGTGGTCCAAGAGGGGATTTACTTGTGGAAGTGACCGTTTCCAGACATCCGGAGTTTGCCCGTCAGGATATGCATATATTCTCGACTGCATCAATTACATTTGCACAGGCAGCATTAGGTGGAGATGTTCGTATCAAGACCGTGGATGGAGATGTGTTATACACAATCGCACCGGGAACCAAGACAGATACAAAGGTAAGACTTCGTGGAAAAGGTGTGCCGTCACTGAGAGATAAGAAAATTCGCGGCGACCATTATGTGACATTGGTAATTAAGACGCCGGAAAAATTAAGCGCAGAAGCGAAAGAACTACTTCGTAAATTTGATGAACTTACCGGTAATTCCCTAAAACAAGGTGAAGAAGCTGAGAATGAAAAAAAGAACAAGAAAAAAGGCTTCATGGATAAGGTAAAAGAAGTTTTTGAAGATTAAATGAAAGAATACGCCAGGGTTATCTTGGCGTATTTTGTTGTAGAGCCATTTTGCATTATATGCTAATTTCTTGCACTATCTCTTGACTATAAGATACCCAATATAGTATTCTGTTATATTATATAAGAGAAGGGGAGAGGAAAATGACAATTGGATTTTTGGATTGGACAATCAATTTCCATGAACTTGGAATCTCAGTGTTTAAGATTGCATTAGCGCTGATTTGTGCCGGAGTGATTGGAATTGAGAGAGGAAGAAAAAAGAGACCTGCAGGATTCCGTACATACATGGTAGTATGCGTAGGTGCTACCTTAGTTATGATGACAAACGAATATCTTTGTGAGTTGTATGGAACAGGGGACGTTGCCCGTTTGGGAGCGCAGGTTATCAATGGTATCGGTTTCTTGGGTGCAGGAACTATTATTACGACGGGACATAACCGAGTAAAAGGACTGACAACGGCAGCTGGCCTATGGACATCCGCTTGTATCGGTTTGGCAATCGGTAGCGGATATTACGAGGGTGCCATCCTTGGAACTCTTGCAATTGTTATCATTATGGTTGTGTTACATAGTTTTGACAGACGACTCACAAATAATACGAAAGCAATTATTTTGTATGTAGAGTTTACGAAAATGTCAATTATCAGAAGTCTTGTGGGATTTGCAAGAGAGAATAGCATTAAAGTCGAGGATGTTGAGATAGAACAGCCGAATAACACCATGGGAGCAAAGATGGCGGCGGTTATAACACTTAGACTTTCTAATAAAGAAAATCATTTGGAATTAATTGAAAAAATAAATTCCCTAGAGGGTATTATTTTCGCAGAGGAAATATAAAAAATAAGGATGTTGCATTTTGAAGTGCAACATCCTTTTTTGAACTTTGATTAATTATCTTCCGGTATATCACCTGTTGTATAAACTTGACGTTTTCTAGCCATTTCATCACTTTCCAGATATTCGTCATAAGTTGTGATTTTATCGATTAATTTACCGCCAGGAATGATTTCCATAATACGGTTTGCAGTAGTCTGAACTACTTGGTGGTCACGGGAAGCAAAGAGTAGTACGCCTGGGAATTTGATTAACCCATTGTTAAGGGCAGTAATCGCTTCCATGTCTAAGTGGTCGGTTGGCTCATCGAGTACAAGCACGTTTGAACCGGAAATCATCATTTTTGATAATAGGCAACGAACCTTTTCACCACCGGAAAGAACTTTTACTTTCTTAACTCCATCTTCACCGGAGAATAACATTCTTCCTAGGAAACCACGTACGTAAGTAACGTCTTTTTCTTCCGAATATTGCGTCAGCCATTCTACAATGGTATCCTCGTTGTTGAATTCATTTGTGCTGTCTTTTGGGAAGTAAGCTTGAGTTGTTGTTACGCCCCATTTGTAAGTACCTTCATCTGGTTCCATTTCGCCCATCAAAATCTTGAATAATGTTGTTTTTGCAAGTTCATTTCCACCTACAAAAGCAACCTTGTCTTCACGACCAATTGTGAAAGAAATGTTATCCAATATCTTTACGCCTTCAATTGTTTTTGAAATACCATCTACAGTAAGAACTTCATTACCAATGGTACGGTTTGGACGGAAATCAATGTATGGATATTTTCTGCTGGAAGGACGAATGTCGTCCAACTCAATTTTTTCCAATGCTCGTTTACGTGAAGTTGCCTGTTTTGATTTCGAAGCGTTCGCGCTGAAACGGGAAATGAATTCCTGTAACTCTTTGATTTTTTCTTCTTTCTTGCGGTTTGCTTCTTTCATCTGACGAATAATCAATTGACTTGACTCATACCAGAAGTCGTAGTTTCCTGCGTACAATTGAATCTTGCCATAATCAATATCCGCAATTTGTGTACAAACCTTATTTAAGAAGTAACGGTCATGGGATACCACGATTACCGTATTATCAAAGTTGATTAGGAATTCCTCTAACCAAGCAATTGCGTCCAAATCCAAGTGGTTGGTAGGCTCGTCAAGAAGCAGGATGTCCGGATTGCCAAACAGTGCCTGAGCAAGCAATACCTTCACTTTTTCAGAACCCTTCAAATCTCTTAAGTATTTGTAGTGTAAATCGGTCTCAATTCCAAGGCCATTTAAGAGAGAAGCAGCATCAGACTCAGCTTCCCAACCATTCATGGTGGCAAATTCGCCTTCTAATTCACTGGCTTTAATACCATCTTCCTCTGTGAAATCTTCCTTCATATATAGGGCTTCTTTTTCTTTCATAATGTCATAGAGACGTTTATTTCCCATGATAACAGTATCAAGAACTAAATAATCGTCGTATTTAAAATGATCTTGTTGTAAGAAAGAAAGTCTTTCGCCAGGTGTGATAATAACCTCACCTTTTGTAGGTTCTAATTTCCCTGATAAAATTTTCAAAAAAGTTGATTTACCGGCGCCGTTTGCACCAATAAGTCCGTAGCAGTTCCCTTCTGTAAATTTTACATTTACGTCTTCGAATAAAGCTTTTTTACCCACACGTAATGTAACATTACTTGTACTTATCATATATGTTTACCTCCGTGGTTTTATATTCCATTGCATATTCTAACATGGAAGTATTAGATTGTAAATAATTTCATTGCAAGTAGAAAATATCTATGTTATAATAATTTAGATTGTGGGCTGAGGAGACAAGCCGAGACCACTGAAAAGCGTGTTTGGTTTACGTTGGAAAGCACTTTTTTCAGTAGTTTCGGAAAACTCAGTCAAAGTAGAAAAAAGGAGAAAAACTATGTTCAAGAAATTTGAAATGGAATTAGCCGGCAGAACGCTTCGTGCAGATATCGGAAGAGTGGCTGCACAGGCAAATGGCGCAGTGCTTTTGCACTACGGTGACACAGTTGTGTTATCAACAGCAACAGCTTCAGAAAAACCAAGAGAAGGAATTGATTTCTTCCCATTGAGTGTTGAATATGAAGAAAAAATGTATGCAGTAGGTAAAATCCCAGGAGGATTTAACAAAAGAGAAGGAAAAGCATCTGAAAATGCAATCCTTACATCACGTGTAATCGACAGACCAATGAGACCATTGTTCCCAAAAGATTACAGAAATGATGTTACACTTAACAATATGGTTATGTCAGTTGACCCTGACTGTAGCCCAGAATTAACAGCTATGTTAGGTTCAGCAATTGCAACAGCAATTTCTGATATCCCATT
>JAZRPT010000072.1:0-3339 GCA_045649385.1 Faecalimonas sp.
TTACCCCCGTGGCTGATGCCAATATGTAAGACAACGCACCATTGGTTGCAGTTCGAGTTCTTCCTTGATACCCTGCAATCATAGTAAGATTCAAAGTGGCAGCACTCTCTGCTTTGACATAAAGTGTGATTCCATTGTAATTATCAATTTGTCCCGAAAAACCACTCCGTTGCCAACCCGGGTCCGCATATTTATGAAAGACACTTCCCGTGCCATTAATCTGCATCCAATTGTCTCCGCTTGTTCTTTCAACAATCGTTGGCGTTACCACTGTTCCATAAATCCAATTTGCATCCGTTAATGCAGTGTATGTATCATTGCCTGCACTATAAGAGTTATAATTCTCATAATAGTTCAAATATTGTTCATAATCAGCACTCGACACCTCTCCTGCACTTGATGTTGTAGGTTTCCCTACAACACCAATGGTTCCTACTAAAAGAGTCAACGCCAGAAAAAGTGCAAGTATTTTTTTTGCTTTTTTCATATCTTTCCTCTCCTTATTTCTTTTTCTTTTTCAAGAAGACAAAACCACCTACACCTGCACTTCCTAAAACCACTACTGAACCTAGTGCTATCAGTGCAATTTGAACTGGTGTCAGACCATTCTGTCCTGTACTTTCTACCTCTGCTTCATGAACCGGCGTCTCTGTTGGAAGCAAATAGTAGATGCCGTCCGTCTCTGCAGTCAGTTCTACCATATCTGCCTCATTCACCAGATATACATCATCCGAAACCTTCTTAGCTGTGCCTTCCTTTGCATCATACTTGTACAAATAAAGTTCCTGCTCAAACTCATATTTCAAGTCACTGGTTACGAAAAGCGTTGCCTTACCCGGCATTTCATTTAGTAAGAATGCTCTTGCCACCTCATCTTCCAAGAGACCATATAATTCATTCTTCTTATCGATTTCTGCAATATCATCATCGAATAAAATCTCCGGATTAAAATCTGCCGGTGTATCTACTTCCGAGCCCTTAAAGTGCCACTCATAAATCGGGTATCCGTCTGTGATAGTAATGTGCATATTAATATCATTTTCTTTAATATACTGGAAGTCTTCCGCCGGAATAATCTCTATCTCGTCATATTCAAACTCATATACAAGGTCTGCCGGTTTTGCATTTTGTGTAAAGAACCCTTCCATATCCGTTACCAGGCGAAGTTCTCTGATGCTGACAGAACCTTGATTGAATTGTGAAAATCCAAATGTGAAATTATCTAACATATGTGCAGCAATGGTGTCCATTGGTCTATTGTCTAACCAGGTATCCGTAAGAACGGATTTATCTACATATACCCAGCCTTCAAATGGTTTATCAAACTGAATACTGCCCATATTCTGGTATGCCTGTTGATTCCTCTCTGTGTCAATAGTGGTATATGCCACGCTAGACGTTATACATTGATTTTGTATTGAGAAGTTGGCTGTGGTATATGGTGCCTTCGCATTTGGAAATGCATTTAAAATCTGGGTGTGAATCACTCCACCAAGACTCATGGACATATCCGTTGCTTCTTTCATATCCACTTTGACATAAAGTGCAAGTCCATCCCAATTGGTTCCTACTGATTTTGGTGCAATATATGCCGTCTTAAAACCAGTGAAACCTGCTTTACTTTGTTTCCACCACTTATGTCCTTCTGCATCAGAAACGATTTCGATACCACCTTCTTCTGTGGCATTACCGTTGGAAATACCGTTATAGAATAAATCTAGTACACCAAGTGGCATCTCTGTGAAATCTTCCAACAAGTAAGAGTATTCATCTCCCTTGGCTACTCCTACTTCTTTTACCGTATTTTTGTATGTTCCATTTGTCAGGTCGCTGCGAAGTTTTGCCATATCTTGTACAAAACAGATATCATCGATACCCATTTTCCAAGAAGTATCCTTTCCATCTACACCCATGCTCAAGAACATATAAAACATGGTAAGGTCAGAAGCTTTTACATCTTGTATTGTAAGGTTTGTCTGTCCCCAGCCTGCATTCTGGAACATGGACTTGTCAATTACAAGGTGTCCCTTGAATCCCGCTTTGATTTTTAAGTATCCATCATTCACTGACACATCACGATAGCTTCCGTCTGTTTCAATTAAGGTATAAGTAATCTTGCCTTTCGAAGTTGTGCGGAAGGATGTTTCTGACTTGTTTGTAAAAAGTGCGAAGCTAACATCCTTCACAGTTTCGATATACATGGAAAATCCATTAAATCCAATTTCCGGTGTAATTGGGCTGTTTATAATAGAAAAACCACTTTCATCGGCTACCGTCGGTTTCCACCATCTGTTGCCACTGCTTCTATCTGCCAGAATAAATCGTTCTTCTTCGGCATACGCATTGGTTGGATTCTTATCAAAATTCTCTAACACAATCTGATTTCCTGCTGTTTCCGGGGTGAGCGGAACCTCTGTTTTATCAGAATGTGCATCGATAAAGGTATCTAAATCTTTTACAAATCCAAGATTATCCAAATAAAACTCTCCAGTAGTCTGCACATATGGAACAAAGATATTCAGGTATCTCACATCTCCATTTGGAAGATTGCTCCAGTTCGCCACAGATTCCGGCCAGCCCATAGGTGCTGCAAACTGTTCTTTATCTAATACAATCCATCCTTCAAAATTTGCAGGAAGCGTAATTCCGCCTACTCCGTATTTTGTTTCAGCAATCATCTGATTTCCTGTTTTTGAGATTAATGTATATGTCAATTCAGCCGCTGTCTGTGTACTAAATCTTGCTGTGGTTCCCATAGCCATAATGAGATTAAATGTAGCTGCATCTGAATTCTTTACATACATGGAGAATCCGCTATAATCCTTGATATTCGCTTCTAATCCTTCTCTCATCCAGCCGTCATCTGCATATCTATGACCCCAAACACTGTATCCGTTTATTTTAAGCCATCTGTCACTGCCGCTTTTGGTCACTACATCATATGTTGGGTTTTTTCCCGGATCCATGTCTGTAAAGTCGAATACATAATTGTATTCATCTGTCCATGAATCAAAGTTCTCGAAATATAATACGTTTCCATTATCCGCTGTCAAATAACCGGAGTTATATGGGTCGTCTTCCGGCTCCGGCTCTGGTTCCGGTTCCGGTTCTGGAGACGGTCCCGGTTCAGGCGAAATTTCTTCATCTGCAATACATGCCAAGAAGCCTTCGGTATCTGTTACAAATGCGATATTATCTACATACACTGCACTGGTCGCATTTGAAACCTCCACTGCAAATGCATTGATCCATTTTAGGTCATCCTGTCCGTTGTTTTGAATTCCTGTCAGTGCATCAGACCAGCCGCCTGCTGCTGTGATTTCGCTATATCCGATTACC
>JAZRPT010000073.1:0-8894 GCA_045649385.1 Faecalimonas sp.
TCGCAATCATTTCCTGCTTCATATCGTCCAGCGCACGTTTCTTTTCCAGTTCAATCTCAGCATTTGCACGAGCCATAATACGGGCAGCCTCTTCCTTCGCTTCGGCGATAATCGCATTTTCATTTTTCATGGCTTTTTTGCGCGCTTCGCTTAAGATAACCTGTACTTCTTTATCTACTTCCTGCAGCTTCTTTTCATATTCCTGTTTATAGCTGGTAGCTTCTTCTTTTTCACGTTTGGCAGCTTCTCTGTCATCAACAATCCGTTGCTTTCTTTTTTCCAGCATATCTCTCACCGGATTGAACAACAGATAAGAAAGCAATGTGAAGAGGAGCAGCATACTAAGCGCCATAACCAGTGTATCGAACAAAAGTTGCGCATCTAGCGTAAATAAACGTTCCAACGTTTTGTACCCCTTCCTTGTTTATTATTAGAGCATTTTTACCAATGGGTTTGCAAAGATTAAGATTAATGCAACAACCAAGCTGTAAAGACCGGTTGTTTCCGCAACAGCCTGTCCTAAAAGCATGGTTCCTGTAATGTCTGATTTAGCGCCTGGGTTTCTACCTACTGCTTCTGTACCCGCTGCCGCTGCACGACCTTGTCCAATAGCAGGACCAATACCTGCGATCATAGCAATTCCTGATGCTAATGCCGATAAACCTAATACAAATCCTTCGTTAGTAATGTTCATAATAAAATCCTCCTAATTATTACTTTTTTTCTTTGTTTTTTTCTCTTTTTTGATAATATTATCTGGTATTTTGTTTCCTACAAACACCATTGTCAACATGCAAAATACGTAAGTCTGGATTGCCCCCGAGAACAAATCGAAATATACATGTAAAACACCCGGCCAAAAAAATGCCACCTTCGCTAGCAGACCATATATCAATCCCATGATAACGGTTCCGGCTAAAATGTTACCGAATAAACGTAACGACAAGGAAATCGGCACTGCAAGTTCCCCCACCAAATTTATTGGAAATAAGAACGGCACCGGTTTGAACAGGTCAGTAAATGCGCCAAACTTGTTATACCTGACATTGTTAACCTGCACGATGAAGAAAGTAATGAGTCCCAATGCAAGGGTAACGCCGTAGTCTGCTGTGGGTGGCCTGAGTCCAAGCAAACCTGATATATTGCTGAGTAGCATAAATATGAATAATATTCCAAGATAGTTGCGGAAGCCTTTTCCTTTTGCCCCCATGGAGCCTTCCACCATACCATCTAACATTTCCACAATCAGTTCAGCCGCATTTTGAAGCGCCCCGGGCTTTCCATCTGTGTCTTTCAGTTTCAGCCGCACAATAAAAGCAAATATAATCAAAATCACACATATAAGCAGAATACTTACATGAGTGGTCGTCAGGTAGAGTTCCTGCCCAAACAGTTCAAACTTTAAGATGCCCTGTATCATAAAATCCGGCTCTTTATTTGCTATTATTTCCGAGATTTTGTTCACATTTTTCTCCTCCTTTCCTTCCGTTTTTCTAATACTTTGTGCACGAAAGGTTGTAAATATACCGCCACCTTAAGTGCTGTAATTCCTACTAAGATAGTGATTGGATTTCCCCAGTTAAAATACATGACTACAGCCATAACTACAACTACAATCGCAGTTCTCGTTAAATATGCTTTTTTCATGTGTTTCACTCCGGCATCACCCGAAATATCCAGCCCATCTTCTATAGAACGTTGCATATGAATCGCCATGCCAATTGAAATCAGTATGCCTGTCCATAATCCTACCCCATGATATAGGTGTCGCTCAAAAAATATCAAACAAACAATTTGAGAAAGAATTCCTACAAGAACAACCCCTATCAGCAATTCTATTAGAGTGCTATTCTTTTTCATCCGCATCCTCCTCTGCTATCTGTAGCATCCGCCTAACCATAGCAACCACATTTCTCACTCCAGCTAAGACTCCTACGATAATCATGATTACGGTGAACGGAAAGTCGAATTTACCTTCCAACCAGACTCCTGCATAGGTACATAACAGAATCGGAACCACCATACTAATCCCAACCTGGGAAATCATTGCAAAAGTAGTATACACGCTTTTTTTATACTTCATTAATTCCACTCCAAACGATGTAAATGTCCTTCTTTTGTCATGTTTTCAAAATTGTTCTGTCTGAGTGCCTCATAAAGAACAATCGCCACCGAATTTGACAAATTTAGCGAACGAATCTCTCCTGCCATCGGGATTCGAATACTGTCTTCTTTATGATTTACCAAAATTTCCTCCGGTATTCCTGCACTTTCTTTTCCAAACATAATATAACAGTCAGGCTCATATGCTACATCAGTATACACGTTTGGTGCTTTGGTTGTCGCCATGTAAATTTTGGCACCCGGATTTTTTTCCATAAAATCATTGAAATCAATGTATGTAGTTACATCCAAATCCTTCCAATAATCCATGCCGGCACGTTTCAGTGACTTTTCATCCAATCGAAAACCTAACGGTTCAATGAGATGTAGCCTTGTGTTTGTGGCAACGCAGGTTCTTCCGATATTACCGGTGTTTGCCGGAATTTCCGGTTCAAATAAAACAATATTTAACATTTTTCTTCCCTCAAACGTGTAATAAAGTTCTCTAATCTGCCAATTGCTACCTTTAAGTCTTCAATTGAGTACGCGTACGAAATACGAAGGAAACCTTCGCCGCAGTCTCCAAAAGCGGTTCCCGGAACAACCGCTACCTTCTCTTCTTCTAAGAAGCGCATTGCAAATTCTTCTGCTGTCATGCCAAATTCCTGAATACTAGGGAATACGTAGAATGCCCCAAACGGTTCAAAGCACTGAAGCCCCATTCTCTGGAACTCATGCATAAGGAAACGTCTTCTTTGATTATATGCTTCACGCATTTCCTCTACTTCTGCATCACAGTTACGAAGGGCTTCTACCGCCGCATACTGACTGTTTGTCGGGGCACACATGATTGCAAACTGATGAATTTTCACCATCTGCTCAATAATCTCCTTTGGACCACATGCGTATCCAAGTCTCCAACCTGTCATAGCAAAGCCTTTAGAGAAACCATTGATTAAAATGGTTCTTTCCTTCATTCCTTCAAAGCTTGCAATGGAAACATGTTCCCCCTTGTAGCTTAACTCAGAATAGATTTCATCTGAAATAACAAACAAATCATATTTTTTTACAACCTCTACAATTGGTTCCAAATCCTCTTTTGTCATAATGGAACCTGTCGGGTTGTTTGGAAACGGCATAATAAGCACCTTTGTCTTTGGTGTAATAGCTGCTTCCAGTTCCTCTGCAGTCAATTTAAACTCATTCTTCTCCTGTAACGGAATCGTCACAGGCACACCGTCTGCCAATATTGTACACGGAAGATAGGAAACATAACATGGTTGCGGAATCAGAACTTCATCGCCCGGGTCTAGCATTGCACGAAGTGCAATATCAATCCCTTCACTACCACCAACCGTAACAATTACTTCGTTCTGGTAGTTGTATTGTACGTTTACCTTTCTGTCTAAGTATTTGCATATCTCTATTTTTAATTCTTTTAGTCCTGAATTAGAGGTGTAGAATGTCTTCCCCTTTTCCAGTGAGTAGATACCTTCTTCACGGATACGCCATGGTGTATCGAAATCAGGCTCACCCACACCAAGGGAAATTGCATCTGGCATTTCGCTTACAATGTCAAAAAACTTACGAATACCGGATGGCTGAATCTCTACAACCTTCTTTGATAATGGATTTCTCATTATAGTGTCACCGGCATCCTTTCTGATTCAGATTTTTTTACTAAAACCGTTCCATGATCTTTGTACTTTTTCAAAATAAAATGAGTTGCTGTACTGATAACTGACTCAATTGGAGAAAGTTTTTCAGAAACAAACAGCGATACTTCCATCAAGGTCTTGCTTTCTAATGTTACAAGTAAATCATAAGAGCCGGAAATTAAGTATACGGAAGTTACCTCCGGATAGTTATAAATGCGCTCTGCAATTCTATCAAAACCTTGATTTCTCTGCGGTGTCACACGCACCTCAATGAGGGCTGTCACCTTGTCTTCGCCTGCCTTTTCCCAATCAATCAAGGTATGATAACCACAAATGATTTTCTCCTTTTCCATAGCAGCAATTTCATTTGCGATCGTAACTTCATCTGTGTCAAGCAAAACAGCAAGCTCGCCTAAATCTACTTTGCTTTTCTTTTCAATGTATTTTAAAATCTGCTTTCTCATATAAAAATCTCCTACTCATATAATCTCAACAACTCATCTGTTGATGGTTTATCTAAGAACCTTTTTTCTTCCCCACCTAATATCACCCGTTCTGCATTTGCAGTGGTCTTTCCAAGAAGGGAAGCCTTGATTCCTGCCTCCTCATACTTTTGTACCAATTCTTCGCCACGTTCTGTGAAAATAAGTACACTTCCCGTTGAGGTAAGTTGATATGGATTCAAATGACAGAACTCACAAATCTCTACCGTCTCCTGTCGGATGGACATCTCCTTTAACTGTACCTCTAAGCCCACTCCCGAAGCATCAGCCATTTCCCAAAGGGCCGCCAAAATGCCGCCTTCTGTAATCTGATGCATGGCTGTTACTCCATGCTGCTTGGCAATCTCTATTTCTTTTGCGGAAAAAATTTGTGATTCCATTTGTTTGATTTGATTCAAAAAAGTATGCACAAATCGTTCTTGTAATTCGCCTTCCTTTTCGCGCATTGCACGGAAGGTTCCCTCCAAACCAATCCATTTCAAAAGAACTATATCCTGTTCTGGTTTACCCATAGAACTCCGGAGAAGTTCTCCTTTTTTCATAATGCCAACGCCATTCACATACACTATGGCTTTTTGTATAGCTGGACATATCTCCGCCTTTACACTCAAAATCTGAAATCCATGTGTGCTCCCTGCATGTTCTGCGTGCTCCATCATGGCCTTGAGTCTGCTTTCATAGGCATGTGGTGGTAACATGATGTGAATATCTGCACCCACCATGTTTGCACCCCTGGTTGCAAGGTCATTAACCACTCTTGCAAGGGCAAATACGGCCAAATCTTTCTCATCCCCATAAAGCACAGTGCTCGCACAGAGAACGTCTTCGTCATTCTTGCATGTGACTCCATAACACATTTCCTCCACGGATGGAGTTAACAATGCCTCTTCCCGCCTAAACTTAAGGGGTTTTAACATGGAGCGCTTTAAAATAGTTTGCGATACTTTCCCTATTTTCATAATTTCCTCTATCTATGGTTGTTGGGTTTCTCCTGAACCATCGTCCGGATTTGTCGCCGGTTGTGATGCTTTGGCTATAATCTCCTTTGCCGTTGCAATAGCTGCTTTGATTTTTGCCTCATCCTGGGTCTTAATGGCATCTGTAAGAACTTTCTTAGCTTCGGCATTATCTGTTCCAACTCCAACCTTCCATGTAGCTGTTGAAGACTGGTAATTGCTACTGTTAATCGCTTCTCTACTTACCTCTGAACCATTTACGGTAACCACTTTCCATAATTTTGCCTTGATCGCATCATGTCCGGAAACAGACTTCTTTAATGTACCAACCGCATCACCGGAAGCCACAAATTTCTTCTTAGCTTCTGTTCTGCTTGTTACTTCACTGACATAAGAAACCTTTCTTCCTTCTTCTTGACTGTTTTCACCATAAACTGTGAATGTTAGTTTCCCACCAGTTGTATAGCCTTCAATATAAATCGGCGCATCTGTATTGTTTTTAATCTTTAAATCCTTATATCCTTCGGAAATCGCTGCATCCATAGATGGTTGCACATAATCCACACTCATTGAATGGGCCCAACGTTCTGTAATTTCCAGCTCTGCTAAAATCACTGCGTTGTATAAGGTAGTAGATACTTGACACACACCGCCTCCATAAGTCTGCACGGTCTGACCGTCCAAATAAGAGCCTGCCTCCAAATATCCATTTTCTTTTGTACGGGAACCCATTGCATCACTTGCAGACATCACTTCGCCCGGCATCAATACTGTACCATTGATAAGAGATGCTGCGTGCTTAATGTTCTTTCCACGGTTGCTTCCACTTGTAAATGTTGTACTGAATGTTCCAAGCGTATCCTTAATCTTTTTCAAATCTTCCGCTTTGATGTCAGGTTCATCCACAACGGTTACAAGTTGAATGGTATCTTTCGCCCCTGGTTCCCAATTCTTTGCAAAATAATCTGCTATTACTTGTGTAGATGCTTTTAAGTCAATCTTCTTTCCTGACTTACCTTCTGTTACTGTAAAATCACCATCTTCACGTTTGATTGTTGCATTTTGGGCTTCATTGTCCAAATGCGGAATCTTCTTTGTAATAGTGGTCCCGGCAACCTTCTCATCCACAGTAAAAGTCACTTCGAAATCTTTAGGGTCGTTTTCCAAAGCTTTCATTTTATCATGACGGCTCCATACAGAACCTTCTTTTCCATAATTTACAGCTTCTTCAATTAACTTATCAATATCCTTCATATCAAAACCAAGTTCTTTTAAGGTGACCACAGCTTTTGTTCCATCTGCGTTCAAAGTAATCTCTTGCTTCTGATATTCTTTTGACTTTTGTGTAAGCGCTTTCTTTGCTTCATCTGCCTTCATGCCAGACATGTCAACACCATCGATGGAAATGTGATCCCAAATGGTATCCTTCGCCACCTTATTAACTGAACTTTTCACTGAAAAGTATCCGATAAGAAATACAGCTAAAACAACGACCAATGCAATTCCGCAAAGAAGTAATGCTTTTTTCTGGGCTCTTTTTTTCGCTCGTCTTCTCAATCGCTTACTCATATTTACTCCTCCATTATGTAATTACACAAACAAACTTGCAACTGTCGGTACAATCATAGCTAAAATAAGTACAATGATTATAACTGTTGCAAAAACTCTATTTCTTTTATTGTTAAACATACTTTCACCTTCTTTAAAAAAATGTACTCTTTTTATTGTAAACTGTTCTCGACTTTTTTGCAAGAAGCCTGATGTGTTAATTTACTTCTATTTTCATAATCAAATAGGAAAATCTGCTCTTTTTTCTCACATTTTCCCATTACATCGTACTGAAATTTTTCCAAATGCACATTTTTCGGAAATTGCCTTTTCATTTCTTTGGAAACAGTGTAGTCTCCTGCAAACACTGGTCTGTTCTTTACATTCTCCCTAAGATACAAGTCCAAAGTCAAAAGCTCCCTGTACAAATCTTCTTCCCCCGTTTGAAGCTGTGCAATAAAGTCCAGTAAAATTTCATAACGGGAAATTCTGGAATGGCTAACTAAATGCAAGCTATGTTGCTCATAATATTTCCCCAAATTCACATATAATTCAAATGGAGACTCAAACCTCGACTCCAAATGGCGTAACGTATAGGTAAACTGCCCACTATTATAGTACACTTCCACCATGTCTTCTACCATTTTCAATTGTAACACATCTTCATAAGACAGCCAATTGGTATAAAGTACCTCATAGGGTGGCTTGCTCTTATACACTAGACCATATTGCTCTTTTTGTTCCTCCATATAAGAACCCTTCAGCACCTTTAAAAAGCCAAGTTGAAGTTGTTCCGGACGTAGTCTGTAAACATCATCGAAAGACTTTTGAAAACTCTCCATGTTTTCGTACGGGAGTCCGGCAATCAAATCCAAATGCTGATGTATGTTTTGTTTCTGATTGATGCGTTTTACAATGCGTGCAACCTCCGAAAATCTCATGGTTCTTCGGATTTCCTTAATCGTTTTCTCATTGGTAGACTGCACGCCGATTTCCAACTGAATCAGCCCAGGTCTCATCTGCTCCATCAATTGTAATTCTTCTTCGTTCAACAAATCTGCCGCCACTTCGAAGTGAAAGTTCGTCATACCCTTGTCATGCTCTATCAGATACTTCCATATCTCCACCGTACGTTTATGATGACAGTTAAATGTACGGTCTACAAATTTCACCTGCGGTACTTCTTCGTCAATGAAAAATTGTAATTCCTTTTCCACCAAATCTAAATCTCGGAATCGCAAACATTTATCCACCGAAGAAAGACAGTAGCTACACGAAAATGGACAACCTCGACTACTTTCATAATAAATAATCTTATTTCTAAAATCCTCCATATCACTATATACGAAAGGAACTGTGCTTAAATCAATCGTTTCACGCCATTCATTCTGTATAATTTCGCCATTCTTGCTGCGATAGCTTATGCCTTTGATATCAGCAAGTTGCTTATCTTCTTTGCAGTGATAATACTCTATGAGTTCCAAAAAGGTGGCTTCTCCTTCTCCCATCATAACTCCAGTCACTTCAGGAAGTCTTTTCAGCACATCCTTCGCATCATAGCTCACCTCCGGACCACCAACCCAAATAGGAAGGCTTGGAAAAAGCTTCTTGACTTCACGAATCAGGTCCTCCACATAGGTAATATTCCAAATATAACAGGAGAAACACAGAACATCCGGTTTCTTCTTATATAAATCCATTAAAATATCATCCATCTGCTGATTAATCGTATACTCTGCAATGGATATTTCATTTCTGTAGGCAGATGCATAGGCGCGCAGACTATAGACTGCCAAATTGGAATGGATGTACTTTGCGTTGATTGCTGTTAAGACAATGTTCATATTCTGTATGGCGCCTTTCGGCGCGTCCTCTCCTATTTTTCAAAAAAGGTGCTATTGTATCATCAGTTTTTCAACCAGTAATGCAATAACACCTCTCACTCTCTTTTTTACGTGCGTTGCATTTCGAACTCCCTCCACAAGCGTTACCTTTGCAGTTAACTCAGCCCAGGCACCCTTGCGGCACCCGGAAGGTTCTACTTAGTGCTGCTTCGTTCCCGACCTGACACGGTTCATAGATTTCCGTCGCGCAAGACCCAAACATCTACGCCACTTACAAAGGGC
>JAZRPT010000074.1:0-4122 GCA_045649385.1 Faecalimonas sp.
AGATGGTCCTTACAGACTTTTGCGTATCGAGGACTGGGGCGAGTTAAGAAACACCTTGCAGGTGGGCGACTATATGCTTTTCAAAAAGGGAATGCCTCTGAATTATACAGCGAATGGCAAGAGCGTAAAGGCTACCTTGGACAGTGATTATGTCTATATGGTAACGGATACGACAGCAGAGCATAATCAATATTTTAAAGGAATGCGATACGATGCTTCCCACAATGAATATAAGTTGCAAACGGTGGCGTCACTGCCGACAGGAACTCAAGGAAACGACCAGATTATCAATATAAATTTTGCGACAACAAACACAGGGGCAACATGTCTGTATACAGGATATGCAGTAGACTTGCTTGAGAACTCTATGGCAAAAGACTATATTGATTTTGCGGGACATAGTGTGACAGAAGCGGCAGCAATGTGTAACGCCATTCTGATTAGCACGGCAGACGGAACGAACGTCTTGCAGTTCCAATTCAATACCACTGCTGTAAATACAATAGCGGTGGGGGATAAAATTGTCCTTAAAAAAGGACTGCCGATTTTGTATATTAATCAAAGCACGGGTCTTCCGGATACGGCAACTTTGAATGATGAGTATACATTTACAGTTACGGATAAATATAATGACAATGGTACTACAAGATTGTTGTTCTCTTGTGTTTTGAGTGGAAGTTACTCGCTTCGTACAGATAATTTGCTCAAATACGAAAGTAATATTGAGAATTATATCAATATCTTGTACACCGAAGGATGCTTAGCAGATGCGCAGAACTTTGAAATGATGTTTAGTGATGAAGAGGTTATGAAGGACTATTTGGTTGTGTCCGGAAAGACCTACGAACAATTGACTTCATCGGAATATGGGTATCATTTGCTTGGTTTTTATGTAGATGCCTTAAAAGGGCTTCGCATTAAATATGAAAATTTGGGACTGCAAAATGGCAATTACATTCTCTTTAAAGAAGGATTGCCGATTACATATACCACAACCTCAGGAGAGAAACGTACGGTATTCCTAGATGGAGACTATGGATATCGTTACAACGGAACGGAGTTTGTGTATGACCCGTCAGCGGGAGAAATGACGGACATGTCATTCGGGCTGAATACCACCCAAATGCTGACTGGCGATGAGGGCGGCGTGCAAGTGGCAAATATTTTTATTACAGGTAATCCATTCCCGTTTGCGAACTATTACTGGTCAGAATTGGGAACAGAACAGGCAAACTATTTGGATTATACTGGTTGCAATAATGCAGATGCCGTGAAGGCAGACACAATCATTCGTTACATTTTAGCAGATGCCAACACACAGGTTCTGCAGTTACGGTTTGGAAGCAACGTAGTAGCTCATTTGCAGGTTGGAGATGAGATTGTGCTGAAAAAAGGGATGCCGTTAGCTTATAGCAATTCGGATCCTGGTGTGAGAGCATATCTTGATGATACATATACAATCATGGTAACGGGAATAGAAGGTTCTAATGTGACCTTGCAGGTTGTACTGAAAGGTACTTATAGCCTGACTACCGGTATGTTTTATCAAGGTGCAGAATATATGGATATCGCATATGGAAATAACAGCTTGTCAGATGCACAAAGCTTTGAAGGCGTTTCTTTAGGTGATGCTTCTATGAAGCAATATCTCGCAATGACCGGAGAGACCTACGATAGTCTGAAGGAAAAAGGATATCATATGCAGGCATTTTCTGTGCCGGCATTAAAAGGATTGCGAATTAATTATGATTCTTGCAATTTGAAAATGGGAGATACCCTATTGATAAAGAAAGGACTTCCAATTACATATACCACGACATCCGGCAAGACCAAAATTGTCTACTTGGATAAGACCTATGGATACATGAAAAATGGAACAAATACATTCATTTATGATGCGTCTATTACGGAGGTAGCAGAACCGGAGAAGATGTCATTTGGTTTTATGAAAGAGTATGCTACTTTTGTAGAAGGTGGTTTTACTAAGATTAACGCAATGTATACCACGGAGGCAACTTATAGTGGAAGTTACACGGAGATAGATATCCTGACGGATACAGATGTTCAACAGTATATACGTATTGGAGACTATACTACCCAGGAACTTTTAAATAATAATGTAAGGATTGTCTTTATTCCTACTGCGAATGTAATACAGTTCAATTTCGGAAGCCTTAGTCTGCAAGATGTTGACGAGATTGTCTTATCCAAAGGAATGACAATCGCATACAATGATAATGGTCCTAAACGTTTGGTGTTAGATGATGATTATGCATATCAGGTAACAGCAAGAGATACTGGTGACTACTTAATTAGTAGGATTGAATTTTTCCATGTGACTGTCAATGTGGATGGTACAACATGTATAGACACCAAATATCGTGTAGGCAGTACCATTGATTTGTCTGGTTACGAAAACACTTCTCAGGGTAAGGTGATGTCCATTATGGTAAATGGAGTATCTACCCAAGAGAAGAAACTAGCAGTAATCGAAGATATGGATATTGTTGTAAGGAATCGTTCAGACCTCTGTGTGGTAATTTTCCAAGATGAAGGAACGGTATACTATGTAAAGGAATACGTGATTGGAACGAAGAATTTAAATATTCCGGATGCTCCGGATAAAGATGGATATGATGATTCCTGGGAGGATTTCAAGCTGGTAAATGGTGTTGTTACTGTAAATGCAGTGCATGTGAAGAAGAGTAATGCGAAACCGATTGTGGAACTGACCAGTAAAGATTACGGTGGAGATTACGTGACGACCCAGGAAAACAACAATGCAGGTAGCACCTCTCCGCAGACAGGAGATGGCACTACGTGGACAGTTTGGGTACTCCTGTGTATGTTGTCTGCGGCAATTTGTTTCTTTATGACTCGCCGAAGAAGAAAATCTATGTAAAATGAGAGGAGTAACAATGTTATTCGATAATATCATTCATGGAACACAATATTACAGAACTCCCACACCCCTTCCTGAGGAGTGGGAGGGAGATATCTCCAATATGGCAGATTATAATCTTGATGCCATGCAGATACGAATCAACTGGAGATGGAACGAACGCAGGGAAAACGAATATGATTTTTCTGACGTAGACCGCCTGATGGAATTGGCAGAGAAATATAACCGAAAAGTGATTATTAAATTTCTGCTGGAGTGTGCACCGCAGTACATTTTCGATAAATATGGCGGAACACGTATCGGACCAAGAGGTGAGCAACTTCGGGGCGGTGCTCATGGCGCCTTTTATGGTGGCTGGAGACCTTGCTTTACCAATCCGAAGGTGCAGGAGCGGGCCGTGTTATTCGTGGAAAAGGTGGCAGAGAGATATGCGAACCATAAAAATCTCATCCTGTGGAATGCTTGGAATGAGATTCGTAATAAGCCGATAGAGGATTGCTTCTGTCCACATTGTCGGAAAGTTTTTGGGGATTACTTGAAAGAGAAGTTTGATACTGTAGAAAATCTGAATGCATTTTACGGTGCAGCAGAGGACAGTTTTGAAAGCATAGCCCTTCCGTCCATGCCACATGGGTATTGGGACATCTATGAATATAAGAAATTCAAGGGAAGCCATGAGATGTATGGGTGGTTAAAATTTGTAAAGGATGCTATTCGAAAATACGATAAGGTACATCCAGTTATGTCCCATACAGGATTTTGTGCTGCATTCCAGGCATATTTGGGAGATGTTTGTGATGATTATCATGCAGCAAAAGCAGTGGATTTCTTTGGAACCAGCATTCCATGTGATTGTGCGATGAACACGCAGGAGAAAAGGTTGGATTATCTGATGCTGAATAGTTATGTGCATTCTGTTGATGAGAATTATTTTGTACATGAAATCTATCCTGGGCTTGGCATGTTCCGAAGTGCATGGTACGATACGCCATTTGATATGCGTTTTAAATTATACAGTTCTCTGGCAAGTGGTGCAAAGGGACTTGTTTACTGGCAATATCGCGCTGAGCGTGTTGGAAATGAAAATGACTGCGCTGGTATTATGCACATGGATGGCAGTCCGCGGCCAGTGGCGTACGAAGTTGCTAAGTTTGGAGAGTATCTGCATCGAGATATGGAATATTTTGCTAAGGCGTCTGTCCAAAAAGCAGAGATTGGAA
>JAZRPT010000075.1:0-4413 GCA_045649385.1 Faecalimonas sp.
CGTTCTTTAATTCTTCTGCTACTGCATCAGAGAAAGCTTTCAATGCTTTTTCTGCATCTTTCTTAGAAATTTCAGCTTTTTCTGCAATTGCTGCAACTAATTCAATTCTGTTCATGGATATTTTCCTCCTCTTATTTAAAAACAATAATTGTTTTTTCGTATAGTTCCGTTATACCGTTTTAGCCGCCATTTGTCAAGTATATTTTGCCCTTTTCCCTTGATTTTATGGGATTTTGTCCTGTTTTTAGGATTTTTAGAGCATACGATCTATCATCGCTAAAACTTCTTTTCCAAGTGCAACGGATTTCTCATTTGCATCCTCTAATGATTTACCCTTTACGCCATAATAGAATTTTACCTTTGGTTCTGTTCCTGACGGGCGAACGCAAAGCCAAGCATCATCATTCAAATCGTAATAGAGTACATTAGAATTTGGTAGTCCTGTCTTTGTCACTTCGCCTGTTGCAAAATCTTTTATGGTGTCTGCTTTATAGTCTCTTGCTTTGAGCACTTTGTATTCCCCGATTGTCATCGGCGGTTCCTTGCGAAGTGTTTCCAGTATCTCTTGAATCTTAGCAAGACCTTCAATACCTTTTAACGTAATGGCCTGGATATCATCTTTGTAATATCCATATTTTTCATACATATCAATGGTTGCATCCCAAAGTGTCTTTCCTTGTGTTTTGTAATAAGCTGCTGCTTCACAAAGTGCCATGGTTGCCACGATAGCATCCTTGTCCCTTGCATGTGTTCCGATTAAGCAGCCATAGCTTTCTTCAAAACCAAACAGATAAGTACCTACTCCACTATTTTCAAAGCCTAAAATCTGTTGTCCAATAAACTTAAATCCAGTCAAAACTTCGACAAAACGCATACCGTATGATTTTGCAATGGCTGCAGCCATGTTTGTGGTTACGATTGTACTGATTACAGCACCATCTTCTGGCAATGCTCCATTCACTGCTTTTCTCTGACTTAATTCATATTCTTCCAACAAACAACCTGACATATTACCAGTAAGTTCTCTGTATTCACCAGTTGCATTGTCTTTTACATATACACCCAAACGGTCTGCATCTGGATCTGTTGCAAGTACCAAATCTGCATCCACTTCTTTTGCAAGCTTTAATCCAAGTTCAAATGCTTCTTTTGATTCTGGGTTTGGATATGAAACTGTTGGGAATTCACCATCCGGTAGCTCTTGTTCTTTTACGACATATACATTTTCAAAGCCTAACTCTTTGAGCACTCTTCTAGCCGGAATATTTCCAGTTCCATGAAGCGGGCTATATACAATCTTTAAGTCTTTGCTTACTTCCTTGATTGCATCCCAATGAATCACTTGCTTTTTTAACTCTTCTATGTAAGCATCGTCAATGTCCTTACCTATTACCTGATAAACTCCTGCTTCTTTTGCAGCTTCAAGTGCCATTGTTTTTACTGTATTGTAATCGGTCACTGCCTGCACTTCTGCCATAATTCCAGAATCGTGCGGAGGTGTAATCTGTGCGCCATCTTCCCAATATACCTTATATCCATTATACTCAGGCGGGTTGTGACTGGCCGTGATGTTAATCCCTGCGATACAGCCCAATTTTCTTACTGCATAAGAAAGCTCCGGTGTTGGTCTTAAAGACTCAAATACATAAGCCTTGATTCCATTTGCCGCAAGGCAAAGTGCTGCTTCATCGGCAAATTCCGGTGACATCCTTCTGGAATCATATGCTACTGCCACACCTTTGTCTGCAAATCCCTTTTTCATAATATAATTTGCAAGGCCCTGTGTAGCCTTTCTTACCGTGTAGATATTCATACGATTCGTTCCCGCGCCAATTACTCCGCGAAGTCCCGCTGTTCCAAATTCCAGTTCTTTATAAAATCTCTCTTTAATCTCATTCTCATTATGCGCAATACTTTTTAGTTCTTCTTTTGTCTCTCCGTCAAAATACGGACTATTAAGCCATTCTTGATATTGATCCTGATAGTTCATACCATCTGTACCTCCCATTTCATTTGTATTTATTATACAACACTTACTTATAAATGAAAAGAAAATATCTGTTCTAAAAAACGTTTTCTTTGCTCCATCTGTCGAATGGATACTTCTAATTTTTCCACACTTTTTATTGGAACGAACACTTTATTTGACCGATAATAAGAATTTGCCGCTTTCCAAAACTTTTCTGGATAAGAAATGCTGATGGCTAAATACTCGATTTCTTCCTGACTGATAGGTCTTATATATCCATACGCCTCTAACATCCGATTTCCAAGCACTGTGTTCCATTGATTTTTTTCCAACACTTTTCGCATGAAATAATATAAATCTGCCATTTGAACATCTTGTCTAAAATGTTCAAAATTCGTCGTCGCAATCCCTCGATTAAGCATGATTAAATTGTGGTAATTATAGTCTCCATGCACAAGCATTTTCTTTTGTCGGCTTTTGGCTAGAAGTTTTTGATATCCTGAAGTCTCTAATCGCTTTTCTGCGGCCTCTGCTACTTGATACATCTTGTTAAAATTTGCCAAATACATACTTTCAAAAGCACCCTTTTCCACTTTTTTGCGGATAAATGTACGTACTTTTTTCATTTCCCTGTTATGTCTTTGATACATACTTTGCATATCTTCCCCAGTATGTGCAAAAATTGTTTCGTCATCGTCAAGCTCTATATTTCCTAATGTTTGATGTAATTTAGCAAGATTGCGAACCGCTTCAAGGGTATCGGTTTCCCGCTTAATATCACATTCTTTCCCCACAAACCACCGTTTTAAAATATAGTATTCCCCATCCGCAGCCTCGCTAATGGGATTTTGCTCCCTATTTTCCACAATTTCATCTATCAGCCCAAAATCATACTCTCTCAAATGGGCGCAAAGTTTGCACAATGCTGGAACTCTTTTTTTAGAAACATCCAGCTTTTTCAGCAGCATTAACCCTTGTTTTGTATCACACAAAACAGCACCCCTTGTTTTGCGGGTGCTGTTTACATCAATATCGTATTGCTCCAATACTTGTATATCTTGTTCTCTCATTTATTGCCCCCTACATTTGAGATTTCCATCTTCTCTCTAATGTATGACGGGCTATTTTAAAGTATGTGTAAGTTCCATCAATTTCTCTTTTGTATTATATTCAGGATGTTCTAAGACAAGTTCTAAAAGTGCCCCCAAGATTTCTCCAATCCGTTTTCCGGGCTCCATCCCTTGGGCAATCAAATCACTTCCATTAATAGCTAAGGTTTTTAAGGAAACACATTCGTTTTTCCGAAGGATCTCTTCATAACAAATGCGAATGTCTGCCAAATTCTTTAGCTTCTCTTCCCTTTGATACATACTTTGTGCCAAAGTGTCTGCCATGCGGACTTCCAAATAGTATGGAAATAATTCTGCTCCAATCTTATTCATCGCTCGCCTTACATTCTTAGGTTCAGCAGGCATACGATAATCATGGTACTGCACTAACTTTGTCACCTTGTGCAAGGTGTCATTGTCGAATTTTAGACGTCTTAAAATTTGTTTCGCCATATCTGCACTTAGTAACTCATGCATTTTAAAATGTGCTCTGCCATCCTCTGTTATGGTCTTTTTTTGAGGTTTTCCCATGTCATGAAGTAACATCGTTAAGCGAAGCACTTTATCTGCCCGAATTTTCTCCACCGCTTTTATGGTATGCTCTCCCACTGTGTAACAATGGTGAGGTGTCTCCTGTGCGGTCTCCATGATGGCATCAAATTCCGGCAAAATCACTTTTGTAATCCCTAGTTCATAGGCGGTCTTAATCATTCCCGGGTTCGGTGATACAAGAAGTTTTATCAGTTCCACCTGAATTCGCTCTGCACTGATATTTTCTAAAGTTGGCGCCAGCCTTTTTATGGCCTCCTTCGTCTCTTCCTCAATCACAAAGCCCAACTGGGCAGCAAATCGAATTGCCCGAAGGATTCGAAGGGCATCCTCCGAAAAACGCTCCACCGCTGTTCCCACACAACGGATGGTTTTGTGATGCAAATCGTCCACACCACCAAAGATATCAACCAATCCCTCTTTGTCATTGTACGCCATGGCATTAATTGTAAAATCTCGGCGAAGCAAATCCTCTTTTAAACTGCGGGTAAACGTCACTTCCTTCGGATGGCGACTATCTTCATATTCCCCATCCACACGATAGGTGGTAACTTCGAAACCTTCTTTATCGATCAAAACGGTAATGGTCCCGTGCTCAATTCCTGTATCGAAGGTTCTATCAAACAGCTGCTTTGTTTCCTGAGGTGTGGCGGAGGTCGTAATATCCCAATCATCCGGGACTCTTCCCAAGATAGAATCACGCACACAACCACCCACGGCATAAGCTTCATATCCGTGTGCTTGTAACGTATCGATAATCATCTGCACTTTTTTAGGCAATTGTAT
>JAZRPT010000076.1:0-1771 GCA_045649385.1 Faecalimonas sp.
TCGATTTGATGCACAGGAGAGGGCACTTATGGGCGGTATGAGAGGAGTTGCATTTTCTGCGCTTTTAGGTCTTTCTGATTTTAGAAAAGATGCATTGGCAAGTGCACTGCATGTGTACTATTTGCAGAGAAAATATCCTCATGCTGAAATGTCACTTTCCTGTCCCAGACTCAGACCTATCATTAACAACGATAAAATTAATCCTTTGGATGTTCACGAAAAACAACTTTGTCAGATAATATGTGCTTACCGTATTTTCCTGCCATTTGTCGGTATTACAGTATCTTCCCGTGAGAGTGCCGAGTTCAGAAACGGTATCGTAAAGATTGCTGCAACTAAGGTATCTGCAGGTGTATCTACAGGCATCGGTGACCATGAAAGTAAATACAGCGGAAAAGAGTCAGATGAAGTACAAGGCGATGAACAGTTTGAAATAGATGATAACAGAAGTCTTGATAAAATGTATAAGGATATTGAAGATGAAGGCTTACAGCCTGTTTTAAATGATTATTTATATGTATGAGGAGTGATAGCAGATGAAATTCGATTCAAGTATGTATTTTATAACCGACAGTACAAATTACTCTGAAGAAGAATTCTTGTATCGTGTTGAGCAGGCATTGATGGGTGGAATTACACTTCTTCAACTTCGTGAGAAGGATAAAACTACAAGAGAGTATATGGACCTTGCCGAGAAGGTGCATACACTTACAAAGAAATATAATGTTCCGCTTATCATTGATGATAGGGTAGATGTGGCATTGGCGATAGATGCTGAAGGTGTTCATGTCGGTCAAAGTGATATGCCGGTATCTATAGCAAGAAAGCTTATGGGTGATGATAAAATTGTAGGAGCAACCACAAAGACGGTAGAACAGGCAGTTGAGGCTTACGCTCAGGGAGCAGATTATCTTGGTGTAGGAGCGATATATCCAACCACAACAAAGGTGAAAACAGTTCTTACATCGACAGAAACACTTGAAAACATTTGTCAGTCTGTTCCGATCCCTGTAAATGCAATAGGTGGTCTTAACAAGGATAATATAGATGTCCTTGAAGGAATTCCGATTGCCGGTATTTGTGTTGTATCTGCAATTATGAAAGCAGATGATCCAAAACAGGCTGCTATTCAGCTTAAAGCCAGAGCAAAGGAATTGGGATTATGTTAAAAGGAGCAATATTTGATTTAGACGGAACACTTCTTGATTCTATGTTCATTTGGGATACAATCGGAGAAGATTATCTTCATTCCATTGGCAAGGAACCCAAGGAGAATCTTAAAGAAACCTTTGAAACTTTTAGTTTAGAACAAGCAGCTCAATACTATATAGATAATTATGGGGTTATGCTTTCTGTTGAAGAAATTGTTAACGGTGTAAACTCTATGGTAGAAAGCTATTATACAGATAGTATAGCGCTTAAACCCGGGGTTGAGGTGTTATTAAAAAAGCTTAGGGCTAACGGCGTTAAAATGTGTATAGCAACCGTAACAGACAAGCACCTCGTAAATGCAGCACTTAAAAGACTTGGTGTACAAGAATATTTTTCTGAAATATTCACCTGTGCATCGGTGGGACATAGTAAAGAAGAGCCTAATATATACCGTGAAGCTCTAAAACACCTTGGAACTGACAAATGCGAAACTGCAGTATTTGAGGATGCATTGTATGCTTTAAAAACAGCAAAAGCAGATGGATTCATTACAGTAGGAGTTTTTGATGTTCACGAAGTAAATCAAGAAGAACTTAAAACAACAGCAGACTATTACATA
>JAZRPT010000077.1:0-9823 GCA_045649385.1 Faecalimonas sp.
ACCTTTTGTACATTAAAATCTTCTTTTGTACCGTCTTTTTTGACAACTTTAATCACTTTTGTTTCTCTCCTTTCATTTTTCTCTATATTTTGTGTTTCATTATTAGTTAAGTTACTACATAATGTGTTTTGCCTATTTATATTAACACTACAAAATATTATCGTCAACATAATTTCTTGAAAAAAATGCACAAAAAAAGACTACCTTTTTTGGTAATCTTTTTAAGTATTTATTCATCATCTTCTAATACATACGGTGTAGCCTGATATACGTAATAATTTATCCAATTTGTATAAAGATTATTCGCATGAGAACGCCATGTAAGTAGCGGTTTGTTCTCGCAGTTATCATCCTTATAATAATTCTTTGGAACCTCAATATCCAGACCTTTTCCCTTATCTCGCATATATTCATTATGTAAGGTCACACGGTCATACTCCGGATGTCCCATCACGAAAATCTGTTTTCCATCTTCTGTCATACATAAGAATACACCAGCCTCATCAGATTCCGCCAAAACTGTCATGTTCGGTATGTTTCGGATGTCTTCCGCCGGCACTGTTGTATGTCGGGAATGTGGTGCCAAAAATACATCATCAAAACCTCGAAGAAGCGGCGTTTTTCTGTTCTGTACAAAATGTTCAAATACGCCAAACATTTTTGCAGGAAGTTGTACCTTATCCACTCCATAATGATAATATAGTCCTGCTTGCGCACCCCAGCACAAGTGCAAGGTAGAGGTGACATGGTTTTTTGTCCACTCCATAATTTCCTTTAATTCTTCCCAGTAATCCACATCTTCAAAAGGCATTTGTTCTACCGGAGCACCTGTAATAATAAAACCATCAAATTTTTGTTTCTTAATATCTTTAAATGGAACATAGAATTTATTCAAATGGCTAGTTGATGTGTTCTTTGACACATGACTCGAAACATTGACAAAAACCACATCCACCTGTAGTGGCGTATTCGAAAGCATACGCAGAATCTGTAATTCTGTATCCTCTTTTAACGGCATCAAATTCAAAAGTCCTATCTTAAGGGGACGAATATCCTGCTCCATGGCACGGGATTCATCCATTACAAATATATTTTCCTGTTCAAGAATCCCTCTTACCGGCAAATCATTCTGTACTCGAATCGGCATCTTCCTTCTCCTCTTCTTTTTTTATTTCTTCTATAGAAATGAAGTTTCCTTCCTCATCTACATAATTACTTTCTGTATAACACTCTGTATCCGTCGGAAGCTTCTTTTGTTCCAATCTCTGTTGAATATACATTTTAAAAATGTAATAGATCAACGCAAATGTTGGTACTCCCACTATCATTCCGGCAAATCCAAACAATCCTCCGGATACCAGAATTGAAAAAATTACCCAGAAGGATGACAAGCCCGTAGAATCTCCCAAAATCTTTGGTCCTATTACATTCCCATCTAATTGTTGTAACAGCAAAACAAAAATGATAAAGTATAGTCCTTTCATCGGGTCAACCAGCATAATAAGAATTGCACTTGGAATCGCTCCTATAAACGGACCAAAAAACGGGATAACATTTGTCACACCCACAATTACACTTACAAGCAATGTATATGGCATTTTAAGAATACTTAGACCAATAAAACAAAGTACTCCGATAATTGCGGAATCAATAATCTTACCTATAATAAAACCGCTAAAAATAGAATTTGCCTTTTTGGCTATATGTATCATATTATTAGCTACTGTTGGTTTCATCATTGCGTACACAATCTTTTTACTCTGGCTTGCGAATCTTTCTTTGCTGTAAAGCACATAGATAGACACAATCAAGCCAACAAGTATATTAAGAACAACATTAACAACACTGATAACGCCGGTTGTAACACCGGAAATAATCTGATTTGTCTGCTTAAACAGGTCATTTTGCACCCAACCCATCAAATCATTTTCAACCCAATTTTCAATCGCATCTTTTCCTTGTATCAATACATTTTTCGCGATTTTATCAACTGTGGAATTCCCCTTAATCAAGGTATTAATATCTTTTCCCCATTGACTAAGCTCCTGCGGCAGTGTAACCACCAAATCCTTAATGCTTTTATAAAGCTCTGGTATCAGCATGTTAAGCAGTGCAACAACCAAAACAATGGCCACAACAAGTCCTGAAAAAATTCCAATACCCCTAGCAGCTTTCTGTGCACTTTCTTCTTTCTTAAACATTTTTCTAAGAACAGGTGTAATCCAACCTTCTACTCGTTTTACAATCGGATTCAACAAAAATGCTAATACAAGCCCATAGATAATCGGAGCAAGCACTTCCATAATCTTTTGAAATGCATTTGCAATACTCTCAAATCGCAAAAACACAAAGAAGCATATAATTCCCGCAAAAATAACTAAAAATGCGGAAATCCCACGTCTAATATAATCACGCAACTTGGAACGTTCTTCTTGTACAAGTTTCGGTTCTCTATCAAAAAAACTCATTCTATCATTCCTTTTCAAAGCATTTTGATTATTATACATCGTGACAGTAACTGTAGTCAACAAAAATAACGGCACAGCTGCCTGCCATACCGTTATCAATAAATATCTGATTATGATTCTTTTTTAAATGTTGCACATTCTGTTTCTTCTGTGCGATTCGCATCTGTACCCATTACGCTGATTTTACCTGCATAACATTTACGTTCTTCATTGTACTTACACTCAACTGCCTGACATTTGATATCACTCATTGCAGACACTTCGTCTTTCATTGTGTTGCCGTATTGTTCTCCTTTACGCTCTGCAAAACTTCCACAGCTTGTCTGCTCGGAAATCTGAGCCGAACTACCTACAACTTCGATGGAATCTAATTCACAGTAATTCTTGTAGTTGTGAACACAAGTCACAACACCACATTTTAATTCTGGCATGGCCATACCTCCTTCACTTTTAATAAGCATGATTAGTATGTCCTTTTGCCAAATTAATATACATTTTCTGATTATTTACCACAACATTTTTTATATTTTTTTCCACTTCCGCATGGACATGGATCATTTCTTCCAACTTTCTTTTCCTTACGGATTGTACCGGAATTTTTCTGCTCTTTATATAATTCTTTTCTCTTTTCTTCTGAGAAAATATCATCCCATTGTGGGAGTTCATACAACCACTCTGCTTTTGCATCCACCATGTTTTTGTACAATTTTTCTTTATCGAATGCAAGACTGACAACCGTATCTTCTTCCATCTCCTCGATTGGGTTTGGTTCTTTCAAACTGTCATTAATACCATCCAGGAAACCTGTCATAGTAAATACTTCCACTCCGTATTTTTCAGCAAGTTCTTTTACGGTACCTTTCACTTCTTCATCCGGATTTGCTAATAATTGCTCGTAAATTCCTTTTTCAATTTCAAAATAGGTTCCCCAGAACTTTTGCACTGTATTCTGGTCCATATCTTGAGAATATGCTGTATCGCGCCATGTTTGTAATAAAGCCATTTTTTTATCTCCTTCATGTACATATATTAGTTTTAATCTGCTTTGTATCATACCATTGACAATAAATTTGGTCAATAGGTTTCTTTCACTTGACATCACGCATAAAACCCGACTATACTAATACTATTGTTAAAGGGAGGTATAAATTATGGAACATTTAACAATACCAGAAGGCTACCAATCGCCTCTTACAATTAGGGAGACTGAAGTTGCCATTAAAGAAATTAAAGACCACTTTGAAAGGGCACTTGCAAAGTCTTTACATTTAACACGTGTATCCGCACCGCTTTTTGTAAAGCCGGAATCCGGACTGAATGATAATTTAAATGGCGTAGAAAGACCTGTTTCTTTTGGAATCAAGGAACAAAATGATAACCCTGTCGAAATCGTTCATTCACTTGCCAAATGGAAACGTTATGCATTGAAACGCTACGGCTTCCACTCAGGCGAAGGTCTATATACTGACATGAACGCAATTCGCCGTGATGAAGATACAGATAATATCCACTCTATCTATGTGGACCAATGGGACTGGGAAAAAGTTATTTCGAAAGAAGAACGCAACATGGAAACGTTGCAATACACAGTTCGCAAGGTATATGCTGCCCTGAAAGAAACGGAAGAATACATTTCAAAGAGATATAACTACATAGAAGCAATCTTGCCTGACGAGATATTTTTTATCACTTCACAGGAATTGGAAAATTTGTATCCAAATCTAACTGCAAAAGAGAGAGAATATACAATAGCCAAAGACAAAGGTGCTGTATTTATTTCACAAATCGGTAAATATTTGGCATCTGGGGAAAAACACGATGGTCGTGCACCTGATTATGATGATTGGGAATTAAACGGTGATATTATTGTCTACTACCCTGTTTTAGATATCGCTTTGGAATTATCTTCTATGGGAATCCGCGTAGACGAAGAATCATTAGTACGTCAATTGGAATTGGCAGGCTGTCCTGAACGAGCAGAGCTAGACTTCCAAAAAGCGCTCTTAAACCACGAACTTCCTTATACTATCGGCGGCGGACTTGGTCAGTCTCGAATCTGTATGTACTGCTTAAGAAAAGCGCACATCGGTGAAGTACAATCCTCCACTTGGCCAGAACATATAATAAAACACGCAACCGAAAACGGAATTCAATTGCTATAACATAAACTAAAAACAACTAACCACAGAGATTAGGACACACGCACCTAATCTCTATTATTTTTGTGCACTGTGAGGCGCAGCCGAAGACCGTGCTAGAAAAATAATAGAGATTCAGGAGCACTCTCCCAAACCTCTATCCCATTTTAGTTCGTATAATTATCAAAATATCCCTGTACCAATACAACCGGAGTTCCTTTGTCACCGGAACCACTTGTAAGGTCACAAAGTGAACCGATAAGGTCTGTCAATTGTCTAGGTGTTGTACCTTGTGATGCCATATCACCAACAAGGTTATCATTCTTTTCTTTGATACGTTTTGAGATTGCATCTTTTAACGCTTCTCCGCTCAAATCAGCAAAATCATTATCTGCAAGATATTTTAATTTTAACTCATTTGGAGTTCCAACAAGTCCTGCTGTATAAGCTGGTGATACAACCGGGTCAGCAAGTTCCCAAATCTTTCCTTGAGGATCTTTGAAAGCACCATCTCCATAAACCATTACTTCAACATGTTTTCCTGTTTTATCAAGGATTTGTTTCTGGATATCTTCCACCAACTCAAAACATTCATTAGGGAATAATTTGATTGTATCCTCTGTAGCTTTGTTTGAGCCCAAAAGACCGTATTTGCTGTTGTATCCGCTTCCATTTACCGGAGCTGTCAAGATGTCATCCAATCCGCATACTCTCTCTGCTCCAGCTTCTTTTAAGATGCGTTTTGTTCTCACGCGTGTATGAATATCACATGTCAAAACGTTCTTTGTATAATTTAAAATCACTCTTGGATTATTAGCAAAAATAATTTCTACTTCAGCACCGGCTTCTTTGATAATGTTTCCATAATATTCAACATAATCTACACCTGTAAACTCATGTTTGTTTTCACCAAACAACTCTCTATATTTATCTAATGTAAGAACATCACTGTAAGGATTAATTCCTGCATCATCCAATTGGTCATATGTCAGCAATGCATTCCCAACCTCATCACTTGGATAGCCAAGCATTAATACAACCTTCTTAGCGCCCATTGCAATACCTTTTAAGCAAATAGCAAATCTATTTCTTGATAAAATAGGGGTAATAACACCAATGGTTTCTCCGCCTAATTTCATTCTTACATCTTCTGCAATCGCCTCAATTGATGCATAGTTTCCTTGTGCTCTTGCTACAATTGATTCTGTTGCAGCTATAACATCTCTGTCTCGAAGTTCAAATCCTTCGCTCTCAGCAGCTGCCAATACGCTTTCAACAACAATATCCGCAAGATTATCATTTTCTCTAATAATTGGACATCTAATACCTCTTGAAATAGTTCCAACTTTTCTCTCCATGTGATCGTCTCCCATCTTATAAAGTTTTTTCTTGAAATCACGAAGTAAATTATACTACACTTTTTTTTAGATGTAAAATATTTTTTTCAATATTTTATTTGTATTTTTTTACATTAATGGCGCTATTAACCGTAATACTCTACCACAGATTTTTTCCATCCAATTTCTGTTTTTTACATCGTGCATAGTAATTCTCTGACTTTTCTTTAAAGTCTCTTGAAAATCCTTTTCAATATCCCACACAACCGGATTATTATATATAAATGTACTACATTCAAAATGGTGATATAAACTGCGATAATCCAAATTAATAGTTCCCACCGTAGCCGTGTCATTATCCGAAACAAATACTTTTGCATGAACAAACCCTGGAGTATATTCATAAATTTGTACCCCTGCTTTCATCAGACACTCATAATATGTTCTAGCCACAGCAAATGCATACCATTTGTCCGGAATATGTGGCATGATGATAATCACCTCTATTCCACACTGTGCTACATATTGTAAAGTCGACAGCATATCATCATCTATAATTAAATACGGTGTCATAATGTGTACATATTTTTTTGCATGATTCAGTATGTGGAGATAAACATGCTCCCCTACATTTTGCTCATCGAACGGACTGTCAGCATATGGAATCACAAATCCTAATTCACGTTTGATTTCACTTTCCTTTGAGGTGAGATACCGCTCATAGGATTCCTCTCTCTTTTCCGTAATATTCCACATTTCCAAAAACATCATTGTAAAGCTTTGAACCGCCTCACCTTCCACCATAATTGCAGTATCTTTCCAATGTCCGAAGCGTTCCTTTACATTGATATACTCATCTGCTAAATTAATTCCGCCGGTAAATGCTACTTTGCCGTCAATCACACATATTTTACGGTGGTCACGATTGTTTTGATAAGAAGTCAACACCGGGCGTACCGGATTAAATTGCTTACACTTAATACCTGCTCTGCGCAATTCTTTGTCATAATGTGTCGGCAGTAAATACAAACTGCACATCCCGTCGTACATAAAACGGACTTCTACCCCTTGCCATACCTTTTCCTTTAGAATATCCAAGATTTCTTTCCACATTAAGCCTTTTTCTACAATGAAATATTCCATAAAGATATATTCCTCAGCCTGTTCCAACTGCTTCTTTAGTTCCTCAAACTTTTCCTCCCCTGAAGCAAAATATTTTACTGTTGTATTTCGGTATGTTGGAAAGGCAATTTGATTTGTCATATAGGAAGCAAGATTGGCATTGGCAGGCTTAGACAACCTAATTTCCTCTAAAACCTCCTTGTCTTGAAGCATATATGTTTTCGTATCTATACTCACATCCTGCAATCTTTTTCGCAGGAATGCCGTTCCCAATTCCATTTTCATATATCCGTAAAATGCAGTCCCTACAATCGGCGTTATGATAATAAGTAGCATCCAAGTGATTTTAAACGATGCATTTCCATCGCCGTTAATAATAAAAATAACCACTATCACACTCAGCACCAAAAACAATGCATGAATGTAATTTGCATAATCACGCAAAAATGTTACCGTTGCGCCAAATGCAATCAACTGGACCACAACTAACACTACCAATACAAAAACTCGGCTGAATATTAAATTTAAAATACCTTTTTTCGCTTTTTTGACAGGCTGTATCTTCTTTATATCCATGCCAACCACTTCCTTTTAAAATCCATATATTTTAGTTTATCATACCCCTTTCTTTTTGTCACCAAAAGTATTATAATATCAGAAAAGGAGGTTGTTACTATGTGGAAAAAATTAGGTAAATTTTTACTTACTATCACTGCAATTGCCGCTTCTGCCGCAGCAATCTTTGCATTGTATAAAAACAAAAAAGCAAAATCTGAAGATGAGGATGAGTTCTCAGACATCTTTGAGGAAGAAGATGTTGATTTAGATGAAAGTTTATAACACATAATTTATGCAAATAAAGGACAAAGCATGTAAACCAACTGCTTTGTCCTTTTCTTCTGCTCTTTTTATGAAATCTTAAATGAACTCTTTAACGAAACGATGCGGTTAAATACAAGCGCGTCTGGTTTCGAATCCTTTGCATCTACACAGAAATATCCATTTCTTACAAATTGGAAACTGTCATATGCCTTCACGCCATCAAAGCTTGGTTCCAAATAGCATTCTTTTAATACTGTCAATGAATTTGGATTCAAATTCAAGGAACCATCTTCCTTATTATATACACCTTTTTCCTCATCAACAATATTTTCATACAGACGAACTTCTGCTTTTGTTGCATATGGAGCCGGTACCCAGTGAATAGTACCTTTTACTTTACGTCCCGTAAATCCTGTTCCACATTTTGTTTCCGGATCATAAGTACAGTGAATCTCTGTCACTTTACCGTTTTCGTCTTTTATGAAGCTTTCACATTTCACAAAATATGCATGCATAAGACGTACTTCGTTTCCTGGGAACAATCTGAAATATTTTTTAGGTGGTTCTTCCATAAAGTCTTCTCTGTCGATGTAAAGTTCTCTACAGAAAGGAACCTTTCTGGAACCCAATTCCTCATTTTCCATATTATTCACAACATCCAGATATTCCACTTGTCCTTCCGGATAATTATCAATAATCAACTTAATTGGGTCTAACACTGCCATCATACGAGGCTTTTTGAGCTTCAAATCTTCACGAATACAGTATTCAAGCATTGCATAGTCTACGGAACTGTTACTCTTGGAAACACCGCACATTTCCACAAACATTTTCAATGATTCCGGCGTAAATCCACGTCTTCTTAAAGCTGCGATAGAAACAAGTCTTGGGTCATCCCAACCATCAACAATGCCTTCTTCAACAAGTTTTTTAATATATCTCTTTCCGGTCACCACATTTGTAAGATATAATTTTGCAAACTCAATCTGTCTTGGTGCCGGATTGAATTCACATTCTCTTACCACCCAGTCATATAATGGTCTGTGGTCTTCAAATTCCAAAGTACAGATAGAATGTGTAATCTTTTCCACAGCATCTTCAATCGGATGTGCAAAATCGTACATTGGATAAATACACCACTGATCGCCTGTGTTATGATGTGTCATATGAGCCACACGATAGATAATTGGGTCACGCATGTTGATGTTCGGCGATGCCATGTCAATCTTTGCACGAAGAACTCTTTCACCATCTTCATATTCACCGTTTCTCATGGCTTCAAACAATTCTAAGTTCTCTTCCACTGTACGGTCACGGTATGGGCTGTTTTTTCCAGGTTCCGTAAGTGTACCTCTGTACTCGCGAATCTCTTCCGGTGATAGGTCACATACATAGGCTTTGCCCTTTTTAATCAACTTCACTGCACATTCGTACATAATTTCAAAATAGTCAGATGCAAAGAACAAATTCTCTTTCCAATCCGCTCCAAGCCATTTGATATCTTCTTTAATAGACTCTACGAATTCAATCTTTTCCTTCGTTGGGTTGGTATCATCAAAACGCATATGGAACTTTCCATTGTACTTCTGTGCTAAGCCGTAATTTAACAAAATAGACTTTGCATGTCCGATGTGAAGATATCCATTTGGTTCCGGTGGAAATCTTGTACATACGGTGTCATACACGCCTTCTCTTAAGTCTTTATCAATCTCTTGTTCTATAAAATTTTTTGAAACTACTTCTTTTTCCATGGTAGTCCTCCTCAAGTCATTTCCATTATCTTGTTATTTTAGCACAAATATACAAGTTCTGTAAATAACTTATCATTTTTCTTTAAAAAAATGCCACCACAAACAAGTGATGGCATTTACATTTTCTAAGCTGATGGCGGGACTTGAACCCGTGACCTCCGCCTTACCAAGGCGACGCGCTACCG
>JAZRPT010000078.1:0-18565 GCA_045649385.1 Faecalimonas sp.
TGTCATTGTCAGCGGAAGAAATAGGATTCAAGGTAGGCATGCTTATAGCGGCAGCATTCCCGATTTTAGGACTTATTCTTTTGGCTTATATGAGGAAACATTTCAGCAGCAAGCATTAAGCTTGCTGCTATTTGTATTTTAGGGCAGATGAGTGTTGGTCCTATATTGACACACACGTGTCGGGAAGTCCGATACTCCAAGATGGCAAGATAGTTGGGGCTGTGACTCATGTGCTAGTAAATGATCCGGCGAGAGGGTATGGGATATTTATCGAAGATATGATAAAGCAATAAAAATCCAATAAAAACCATCTTGACAAACCAAGGTGGTTTTTTATACCCTAGTAGTTAGCGAAGACTAACTAAAGTTACACAAGGAGAACAACCATGAAAAAAATTTTAAATTATCTATTATTAATCAGCTTTGTTATTACCAATTTAGTATCACTTACAGGCATTGCAATTCACAAGATGGCGTCAGTTTTCTTCCTCTTGCTTTGCATTATCCATACGATTATTTATGGAAGACAAATGCAATGGAAGAGATGGATTTTGTTAGCCGTAATTTTCATTTCCTTTGCAAGTGGTTTGTTTGGAATGATATTGGATGAAATATCAATAATTCTTGCGTTACATAAAGCAATTTCAATTGCAAGTGTATTTTTCATAGCGATTCACATTTTTGTCTTTCATAAGCGATTGAAAAAGGCAAAATAGGGAGGAAATTGACCATGATGATAAACAAAAGGCTGATTGGAATAGTACCAGAGAGCAAAAAATATATTGCGCGCAATGTGCTTTTTCAATGGATATCACTTCTTTCCAACATTGCTATGATGATAAGCATCACTACATTGTTGTCAAAGTTATTCGATAAAACAGCCACCACCTCCGATATTATCTGCACTCTGATGATTGCAGTAGTCACAGTAATTGTAAGATACTTTTGCACAACGTCTGCCAGCAAGATGGGATACCTGTCTTCAAAAGAAGTGAAGAAAACACTCAGAGAACTGATTTATAAGAAACTTCTCAGACTTGGGACTTCTTATAACGAGAAAATTAAGACGTCTGAAATTGTTCAGGTGGCTGTAGAAGGTGTAGACCAGTTGGAAACATATTTTGGTGCATATTTGCCACAGTTTTTCTATGCGATGTTAGCACCGTTAACTCTATTTATGGTAATAAGCTTTGTAAATCTTCCAAGTGCCATTGTACTGCTTATTTGTGTACCGTTAATTCCGATATCCATTGCAGCAGTACAGACCTGGGCGAAGAAGCTCTTGGCTAAATATTGGGGGCAGTATACAGCACTTGGAGATACATTTTTGGAAAATTTACAAGGCTTAACCACTTTGAAAATCTATCAAGCGGATGATTTTAAACAAAAAGAAATGAACGAGGAATCGGAAAAGTTCCGTAAAATTACTATGAAGGTGCTTACCATGCAACTAAATTCCATCACAATTATGGA
Source organism: Faecalimonas sp. (assembly GCA_045649385.1). Taxonomy (GTDB): domain Bacteria; phylum Bacillota; class Clostridia; order Lachnospirales; family Lachnospiraceae; genus Faecalimonas. The sequence goes on from JAZRPT010000078.1 coordinate 1,474, forward strand.
TTTAATTGCGTATGGCGGCGCAGCGCTTGGAGTAATTTTATCGGTGAACCAATATGCGAAAGGAAATGTATCTTTTTCGGGAGCGCTACTCATCATCTTGCTTTCAGCCGATTTTTTTATTCCTATGCGGCTCTTAGGCTCATTCTTTCATATTGCCATGAATGGTATGGCGGCAAGTGAAAAAATCTTTCGTTTACTCGATTTGCCAGAAGCAGAAAGCATGACGGAAGAAGTACCGAAGGATTGCACCATTACTTGCCAAAATCTGTGTTTTTCCTATGAGGAAGAACGTGAGATTCTACATGATGTAAATTTGACATTTCCAATGGGAACATTCACCGCTATCGTAGGGGAAAGCGGCTGTGGCAAATCCACAATTTCTGCCATTTTAATGGGAAGAAATCAAGGTTATTCTGGTTCAGTAAAGATTGGAGGTAAGGAGTTGTCTGGACTTTCCCAAAGCAGTCTAATGAGAAATCTTACCTATGTCAGTCACCAAAGCTATCTGTTCAAAGGCACGGTAAAGGATAATCTGTTAATGGGAAAACCACATGCAACAGATGAGGAACTGTGGGAGATGTTAGAGCGAGTAAATCTGGCAGAGTTCTTACGAAGTGAAGAAGGATTAGAAATGGAGTTACAGGAAAAAGCTTCTAACTTTTCGGGTGGCCAATGTCAGCGATTGGCGCTTGCGAGAGCCTTATTACATGACAGTCCAGTATATATTTTTGATGAGGCTACTTCCAATATTGATGTAGAGAGTGAAAATGACATCATGCAGGAAATTCATGCTTTGTCAAAAACCAAGACAGTAATTCTGATTTCCCATCGTCTTGCCAATGTAGTTCAGTCCGACAAAATCTTTTGTATGGATAATGGAAGCATTGTAGAGAGTGGAACCCATGAAGAATTAATCAAAAACAAGGGAACATATGCAAGGCTATGGAATGCACAGCAATGTCTCGAAAACTATGGAAGGGATGGTGAGTAAGATGAAAAAACGGAGTGGATTTGGAGTTATGCTAAGACTGATTGGTCTTGTGAAGCCGTTGAGTGGTTTTATGATTGTAGCAATCATAATGGGGGTAATCGGTCATTTGACAGCAGCCTTTATTACCATATTTGGCGGTTACGCAGTGGCAGAAGTGATTGGAATTGCAACACCATTTACCATAAACACATTGTTTGTATCTGTAATTATATTTGCCCTCGTGCGGGGGATACTTCGCTATGCAGAACAAGCGTGCAACCACTTTATTGCATTTAAGTTACTGGCTCTTCTTAGAGATAAAGTGTTTCGGTCATTACGTAGATTGTGTCCGGCAAAATTAGATGGGAGGGATAAAGGTAATCTTATATCAGTCATTACCTCGGATATTGAACTTTTGGAAGTTTTCTACGCACACACCATTTCACCGATTGCGATTGCAAGTCAATTTTCCACTATCTTATGTTTCTTTATTGGAAGCTATCATTGGAGTTTGGGTGTAATCGCATTTGTGGCATATGTGATAGTAGGTGTGGTTATTCCTATGTATATTTCCAAACTTAGTGGAGATGATGGCATACGGTTTCGTTCCAAAGCAGGGGAACTTTCAGGCTTTGTGCTAGATAGCCTACGTGGACTATATGAAACTTTACAGTACGAACAGGGATTGACAAGGCTCCAGGAAATCAATGCGCAGACCGATGAACTTTCAAAAGAGGAAAAGCGTATGAAGACGATTGCTGGAAAGAATAAAGCGCTTACAAATATAGTGATTTTAATCTTTGATCTTGTGATGTTATTTGTTTCAACTATGTTATATCAAAATGGTACAATCGAATTTTTGGGTGTTTTGATTCCGACAATAGCACTTATGAGTTCCTTTGGTCCGGTAATAGCACTTGCCGATCTTGGAAGCACTCTGCAACATACATTTGCAGCTGGCAATCGTGTACTGGATATCTTAGACGAATCGCCGGTTACAGAAGAAGTGAGAGGGAAAAAACGTGTGGAATTTCAAGGTGCTAGTGTTAGAAATGTAAGTTTCTCTTATAGTGAAGGAGCAAGTGACGCAAAGATATTGGATGATATTTCCTTAGAGATTCCAATGGGTTCTGTCATCGGAATCGTGGGAAGAAGTGGTAGTGGCAAGTCTACCCTTTTAAAACTGCTTATGCGTTTTTGGAAGGTGGAGCAAGGTACTGCGAGAATTTCTGGAACAAACATTAATGAAATTAATACCGGCAATCTGCGAGATATGGAAAGCTTTGTGACACAAGAAACGCATTTGTTCCATGATAGTATTCGAAATAATCTTCGTATTGCAAAGTTAGATGCCACAGATGAAGAGATTGAAATTGCTTGTAAGAAAGCGTCAGTACATGATTTTATTATGGGTCTTCCAAAAGGTTATGATACACCGGTAGGTGAGCTTGGTGATGCACTTTCCGGTGGTGAGAGACAGCGTATTGGGCTTGCACGTGCATTTATTCATAACGCGCCTCTTATGCTTCTGGATGAGCCAACCAGCAATCTGGACAGTCTGAATGAAGCTGTTATTCTGAAATCACTAAAAGAGGAACGAGAAAATAAAACAGTTGTGCTGGTATCACATCGACAATCTACGATGCGGATTGTGGATAAAGTATATTCAGTAGAACATGGAAGGGTAAGTTAATGAAAAAGATAATTTATATAGTGATAGGATGTATTAGTTTGGGATTAGGTTCAGTAGGCACGGTATTGCCTATGTTGCCCACGTTTCCATTTTTGCTGTTAGCAGCATACAGTTTTGCAAAAAGTTCTAAGAAACTTCATAACTGGTTTGTCTGTACGAAGCTATATAAGGACAACTTGGAAAGTTATGTGAGGGGGCAGGGTATGACAAGGGCAACCAAGATACGGATTATGGTTATGGTTACAATACTTATGTCAATCGGGTTTGCCATGATGCATGCAGTGGTACTTGGAAGAATTGTTCTTGCAGGTGTCTGGATATTTCATATTATTTATTTTTCTTTTGGTGTAAAGACGGTTAAGAATGCTTGAACCTTCAACTAAATAATGGTAATATAAGGGCATGTGAAAAATCGCATGCTCTTTTGTAATGAGAATAAGGATAAATAAGAAATATATAATTAGGGGAAATAGATGAAATTTTTAAAAAGAAGCCTTATGTTTTTGCTAGTGTGTGCATATATATCAGGAATGATTGGATGCGCACCAAAAGAAAGTATAGCAAACAAGGTCTCAAATGATGCTCAGATAGTTGCCGATATGAAGGAAATGGTAGCGATTATTGAGGAAGTTGAAACACAAAAGAAAATGGCTGAAGAGGCTGCTAAACAAGAAGTAGTGCAACCGGAAGAGAAACCAGCAGAGAAACCTGTTGCAGCAACGCCAAAGCCAAGCAGTAAGCCGGCCAATAAACCAAGTACGAATATGACCAATAAAGTGTCGTCTAAGTATCCGTATTACATCAAGGTGAATCGTTTGGCAAACTGCGTTACGATTTATAAACAGGATGAGAATGGAGCCTATACGGTTCCGGTCAAAGCCATGATTTGTTCGGTTGGTAAAAATATTAATAAAACACCAACTGGGGTTTTTAAAACAAGTGATAAGTATACTTGGAGATATTTGTTTGGTGACCAATATGGACAATATGCTACGCGAATTACGGGACATATTTTATTCCACTCTGTACCATACACGAGTCAGTCACAAAACACATTAAAAACAGATTATTACAATAACCTTGGTGTTGGAGATTCCATGGGATGTATTCGACTTACCTGTTCGGATGCGAAATGGATTTATGATAATTGTGCAAAGGGAACAACTGTTGAGATTTATGACCATTATGATCCAGGGCCCCTTGGCAAGCCGACTGCCATGAAGATTGACGTGAATAGTCCGTATGCAAAATGGGATCCGACTGACCCAGATGCGACCAATCCTTGGAAAACTGCAAAACCAACCATTTTCGGTGTGGTAGATTTGACTATTACACAGGGAGAAATAATTGATTATATTGCAAATGTTTCTGCGGTTGATGCATTTGGTGTATCATTAAATGTCAGTACAAACGGTACTGTTGATATTGAAACAGTTGGCGAGTATACAATCCATTATACTGCAACGGATGACAGAGGGAATACAACCACAAAGACGGCAGTTGTCACGGTAGTTAAGTTAAATGAGAGTGACGAAAATGAGGTATAAAAGTATACAGGAGGGTTTTTTATGTGGTTAGTTTTTACACTTGTAACAACTTTATTGTGGGGAGTGGCAGAGCTTTTTTATAAAAAAGGCTCGCATGAGGAAAAGAAATATGATCATTTAAGAGTATGTGTTTTGGTGGGAGCAGTGATGGGAATTCATGCAATATTTACCCTGCTGACTTCTGATATAGTATATAATCCGATGAATTTGCTTGCTTATTTACCAGTTTCATTGTGTTACATATTATCCATGGCGTGCTCGTTCTTTGGAATTCGATTTATTGAGGAATCTTTAGCAGACCCGATTGAAAACACTGCAGGGGCAATGTGCTCTATTTTGTGTGTGATTTTTTTAGGAGAGAAAATTGCTCCTGAAGTTTGGTTAGGGATTGCAGTAATTGTAATCGGTATTATAGGCGTAACTCAAATGGAACGCAGTTCAGATGTAAATAGAAAACAGCGACTGGGAAAAAGATTGGCCATTGTTGCTTTTGCAATGCCATTCTGTTACGCAATTATTGATGCATTGGGAAGTTTTCTGGACATTTTTTTCCTAGAAATGGAGACAAGTCCGCTGGTGGGTGTAACAGAAGAAAGTATCGAATTAGTAGCAAATATTTCCTATGAGTTGACCTTTGCAATCGTTGGTTTGGTATTATTTATTTTCATGAAATGCAAGGGTGTTAAATTTGAATTGCCAAAGCAGAGAGACAAAGTGATAGCTGCTGTGTGTGAAACAGCGGGACAGTTGACTTATGTATATGCTATGAGTGGAAATGGGGCTATCGCAGCACCAATCCTTTCATCTGTCTGTGTTGTGTCGTTGGTGCTATCCAGAATTTTCTTAAAAGAAAAACTGACAAAGAAGCAATATCTATTTATTGGTATCATTATTGTAGGTATTTTAATGCTTGCAGTCTTTGAAGGAGAATAAGATTAAGATACATATAAAACAGCTATGCATTTATGGAATGCATAGCTGTTTTTGTCTGAAGAATTATGATTGTTCACTTTTTAGTTTGATTAATTTCCATTTTCCACTGTTGTAATGATTCAAAACTAGTCCAGAACGAATAAGTTGGTCTACGGCCAATCCTGCCCAAGCACCATACAATCCAAGACCAAATTTCACGAGAATAGTGGCAACAGTGGGACGAATGATTAGCATAGTGATAAATGTAAATATGGCAGTCGCCCTTGTATCTCCGGCACCTCGAAGTCCACCTGCAATGATAAACTGAACACTTTGGAACGGCTGTAGGAATGCAACGAAAAACATGATGTGTCCACCAATTTGTATAATATCGGGGTCGCTGTTATATAAGCCTACAATTTGGCTGCCAAGCAGGGCAAATATGCATGCGAGCAGTAGGGAAAATCCAAGACCAACTTTTCGCGTTCGGCTACAGTACGCTTGTGCCATATCTGTTCGGCGTTTGCCAAGTGATTGTCCCATCAATGTGGTTGCAGACACAGCAAATGCCTGCCCAGTCATAAAGGACAGTGCTTGTATATTCATGCATACCTGGTGGGTTGCATAGGCAGTTGTTCCAAGCGATGCCACAGTTTTTGCAAATAGAATCATCCCTACTCGCATTAACAATTGTTCAATCATGGCAGGAAAACCGATGTGGAGCATATTACCCAGTACGATTTTGTCCGGTTTGAATCCTAGTTTAAATTCCAGCTTCAAGAATCCGTTCCCACGCAATATAACAGCAAAGGCCATAATAAAGGCGGCTACCTGACCAATTACAGTGGCAATAGATGCACCTGCAACACCGAGTTCAGGGAAACCAAGGTTGCCGTAAATAAGTAGCCAGTTAAAGATAACATTGACTACATTGGCAATCAAGTTATAAATCATACTAGTTTTTGAATCACCAACTGCACGTAACGCGGCCGTGATGGTACTTGTCAAGGCAAAGCTTAAGAAACCAATCATCTGAATCTGTAGATATTGTGTAGCCCATTTGGTTACAATATCTTCCGTAGAACCCATAAAGATAACCATCGGCTGTGCAAAAAGGTATCCGAGGATAGACAGAATGATTGTAGCACAGAATGTAAAAAGTAAACCTTGTCTGACAACCAAATTTGCTTGTTTTTTGTCGTTGGTTCCGCGGTTTCTTGCAATCAGTGCCGTAACACCTGTATTCATAGCGACAAATGCGGTCATAAGAAGAAACTTGGGTTGCGTAGTCAGACCTACCGCAGCCAGCGCCTGTTTGCCAATCTCCGGATGAGCCTTTCCACCTATGGAGCCAACCATCATAAGGTCAACCATAGAAGCCAATTGTGTCAATAATAATTCCACAAAACTTGGCCAAGCAATGTGGATGATATCTTTATATAAATCTCTAGATTTAACACCTTCTGGTAGAAATTTTCTTACTTTTAAATCGTCGCCAATCGTTGCATCGCCGTAAGGAAGCCTGTCCAAAGTTGTCTCATATTGCGCGTTAGATTTCAATTCAAACACCTTCTTTTTCTTTCATACCTAATATTATAGTTTATTGACCACGAACATTCAATATGGTATCATAAATCCACTAGAAAAAGGTGGGAAAATGGTTATGATTCAAGTAGAAAAATTATCTTACGAGTTTCCAGATAAGGAATTATATAAAGACGTCTCCTTTACATTGGAAGATGGGCAACATTGTGTATTTATCGGCAGTAATGGGACAGGAAAGACAACCCTTGTAGATATGCTTATGCATCCGGACAACTATCTGTATGATGGAAAAATTCTGCGAGATGCATCATGCAGAATTGGTTATGTCAGCCAGTTTTCAAAAGGCGATAAGAATCAAGAAATCACGGTATTTGAGTTCTTGAGTGAACTGTTTGTAAAAAACCAAGAAGAAACGGCAAAAGTCTGTGCGGAGATGGCAACCGGTGAAGATATGGAGGCGCTGTTTGAAGTTTATCAAAATTTACTAGATGAATTTCAGGCTATGGATGGAGATGCTTACGAAAGTAATATTCGGAAACAACTGAAAACAGCAGGAATGAGTAAACTTGAAAACACCTTATTATCCCAGTCAAGCGGCGGAGAGTATAAGCTATTGCAGGTTATGAAAGAAATGCTGAAAAAGCCAAATCTGCTGATTATGGATGAACCGGATGTGTTTTTGGATTTTGAAAACCTGAACGGGCTTTGTGAGCTTATTAATTCTTACAACGGAACGCTTTTAGTGATTACCCACAACCGATATTTGTTGAATCATTGCTTTGACAAGGTTTTACACTTGGAAAACACAGATATTCAGGAGTTTGATGGTAGCTATATCGAATATAATTATGCCTTATTGCAAAAGAAGATTGAACTACAAGAACTGGCAAAGAAAGACCAGGATGAGATTGCAAGAAATGAAGAGATAGTAAACCGCATGCGAACTGCCGCAACCAACGCAAGCATTGCAGCATTAGGAAGAACCCTTCATGCAAGGGAAACCCATCTTGCAAGATTACGTGCGAGACAGATTAAGGAACCCTTTGTAGATATTTATAGACCGGAAATTCATTTGCCGGAAGTTGAAACTGATACGGAAAAAGTGGTTTTGAGTGTATGGGGGTATGAGGTTGCATTTGATGAACTTTTACTATCAGATGTGTGCTTTGAACTTCATGGTAATGAGAAGGTAGCCATTGTCGGTGCGAATGGAACTGGGAAGACTACATTGTTGCGTGACATTTATAAAAATAATCATCCGTCTATTACCATAGCCGAAGGTGTGAAAGTTGGATTTTTATCTCAAGTATATGGAGAAGGCACTGAAGCAGAAAGTAAGCTTTCTGGAGGGGAACAGAACCTGTTGCAGATAGAAAAGATATGTCAAAGTGATGCAGATCTACTTCTTTTGGATGAGCCGACCAGCCATTTAGATACCTATTCGCAGGTTGCATTAGAAAAAGCAATTTCTGAATACAAAGGTGCAGTGCTTATGGTTTCTCACGATTTTTATAACATTGTGAACTGCGCGGATTATATTCTCTACGTGGATGACAAATCCATCCGCAGAATGCGTATTCGTTCCTTTAGAAAGATGGTGTATGAAAATCATTTTGACAAAGATTATTTGGAATTAGAGCAGAAGAAAAAAGAGTTGGAGATGAGAATTGAGTCTGCACTTAAAGTTTCTGATATAAAAATCGCAAAGAGTCTTTGTGAACAATTGGGAGAGGTTGTTGAGAAAATGCAGATTGCATAAACATTTAAAAGAGAGTAAAATAAAAGGATAGAATGTAGATGTTTAATAATGAGGAGGTTTGTTATGCGTAGAGGAAAGAAAAGTCTAGCATGGTTACTCATCATCATATTGTGTTTAGGACTTATACCAACAAATTCGGCTTCGGTTCCTGTTTTTGCGGCGCAACAAGATGTGTCTTCTTATGGAGTGCAGTTGACGGAAGTTCAAAAAGAGATTTATGAAGCACTAGTTGAACAATATGTTGGGATTGACGGCTTGGCAAATGGTGAAACTGTAGCATTCACGTTCCAACCAACAAAATCAAAGACATATAGTTCGAAATCCGAACTTCAGACTGCCTTTTCAAAGGACTTAGCTTATGCAGTAAATGCATTTATTCAAGATTATCCACAATTGTATTGGATTGGAGGATATGGTTCTGGATATAGTATTGCATATTCCGGGGCGACATATAAAGTGTATGAAATTTCAATAACATTTTCAAATAGATTTAGTGTGACAAAAAGTACAATATCAGGATTTAATAGCGGTGTAAAAAATGCGGTAGCAGAGATAACCAATACTTTATCTGCGGGTGCAACCATGTTTGATAAATATATGGCAATTCATGATTGGATTTGTCAGAAAGCATACTATAGTGAAAATGGTCGAATAAATCCTTCCGGATATCCGGAAACACATACAGCGTATCCGATTTTTGAAGCAAGCCAGGATGGTGGTGTTGTATGTGAAGGTTATGCCAAGGCATACAAAATTCTTTGTGATCAGATGCAGTTAGACTGTATGTTGATCACTGGTGAAGCTGGTTCTCCTGACGATTATGAAGCGCATATGTGGAATAAGGTATTGATGTCGGATGGAAATTGGTATGTTGTTGATGCCACATGGGATGATCAGAACACAGGTCTTTGTTATGATTATTTCTTGTGCGGAGAGCAATCTCCATGTTTTAACGGACTTACATTTGCTCAAGACCATATAAAAGAAAATGAAGTGTCTGAAGGAATTGTCTTTGAATACCCACAGATTTCAGATTATGGATATAGTGGATATTTGGGAGCGCTAACATACAGTTACCAAGATGGTACATTGTCTATAGGAGGCAATGGGACCTTCCCAAAATATTTGCGAGCTGACCGTATGCCATGGTACCATTACATAGATGAGATTACCACTCTTGTAATTGGAGAAGGAATAACAAGTATAGCAGAAGGTTGTTTTGCAGGATATGATTGTGTAGAAAGTTTGGTAATCCCTTATGTGGGTCTTTCAAAAACTGCAACTGAAGCAAATGCTGTGCTTGGCGCAATTTTTGGAAAAACAGACGCAAGTGGAACATTGCAATACGATTCTACAGGAACTGGTTATTATTACGATATTCCGGCAAGTTTGCAAAAAGTAGTCGTAACCAAGGATGATAATTTGGAATCGGGCGCTTTCTGTAATTGTAGTAATCTTACGTCTATTGTTTTAAATGATGGTATGGATGAAGTGGCATCTCGCAGCTTCTATAATTGTTCTGCTTTACTAGAACTAGTAATTCCAGACAGCGTTGCAAATATTGAAGAATATGCATTTTATGGTTGCAAGAACTTAAAGAGAGTCGTCTTACCATTTGTAGGTTCAAATATAGATGCAAGTGGTACTGAAGATGCGGTGTTAGGATATGTATTTGGACGAGAAAATGGTGGTACGATACAATATTATGGCAATGCAGGATATCCTTATTCTATACCATCAACATTACAAAGTGTAATTATTACAAAGGATACCACAATTCCATATGGTGCATTTTGTAATTGCAATAACATCAAAGAAATCCAACTTGGAGCGAATGTCACATCAATTGACGCATACGCTTTTAAAGAATGTACAGGTTTGCAGAATATAACATTCATGGGTAATGCGCCAAGCATTCATGCGAGTTCTTTTGATGGATGTGGAACCGTTTCTGCTAACGTAGTAAATAGCAATAGTACTTGGACAGATTCCGTAAAACAAAATTATGGTGCAACAAAAATCAACTGGAACGTGAAAAATCCTACCGATTTAGTTGCGAAAATTGATACTGCAAAGATTAGTTTGAATGATAAAATTGCTGTCAAATTTATGGTAACATTAGACGATAGCGTTGCTGATGATGATTACATGAAAGTGACAGTAAATGGTGAAACAACTACCATTAAAGTTAAAGACACAACCGAAGTACAAAGCAATTTGAATGGGAAAGAAAAACATGTTTTTGTGTGCAAAGTGAATGCAAAAGAAATGACGAAACCAATTCAAGCACAAATGGTTGTAGATGGTGTAGCAGGAAGCAAAATTACTTATTCCGTGAAGAAATATTCAGGTGTTATACTTGGTCTAGCAAGCGGAACTTACGAAGCAGAAAAGGCAATGGTTCGTGCCATGTTAAACTATGGTGGCTATGCACAAACATATTTTAAAGATACGAGTGAATTGGCAAATAATCAATTGTATAGTTCTGCTACTGATCCGGTGTTAACTTTGGAAACGATTGACTTAGAAGCATATGCGCCAACCGGAACAAATGTAGATAAAATGACGGCGACCTTACTTTTAGAGTCTGAAACAGAACTTAGATTCTATTTTACTCCAGAAAGTGGGAAAACATTGGCTGATTATTCATTTGAACTGGCAGGTGCAAATAAATCGTTAGTAACAGGTACAAAAGATGATTTGTGTTATGTTGCAATTACAGGCATATGTGCAGATGAATTGCAAGATATGTATACGGTAACAATTCATTCCAAAGATACGAATGACATATTTGCATCTGTAAAATACGGAGTTCTCAGTTATGTGAGAACGGTTTTGAATGATAGTACGGCAGAAGTAGAATGGAAAAATCTGGTGAAAGCATTATATTTGTATAATCAAGCAGCCCTTGATTATAGCAAGTAAGGAAAGGGAGGTCTGAAGATAAATGATTATTCAATATGAAGAACCAACAATTGAATTTATTGCAGACGAACTGGAAGATGTGATTACCGGAAGTATTGATTTGCCAGAAGTACCTATCACATTGGGATTCTAGTTGAAAGTGGAAGTAACGATGAAAAAAAAATATATTTTTGTCTTGATTTTTATATGCTTGCTTATTGGAATATTTCTTGTATTAAAGCAAATTCCAACGTTGCAAAATGATAAAAAAGATGATAAGGTATCAGAAGAAGTTTCTGATGACATAAAATCTGGTGAAACGGATAAACCAGAAGGAACAGAGGATGAGGAAGATATTGAAATACCATTGGAAAATGGTGTGGAAGATGACCAATCACAAATGGACTTGTCAGAGAATGACGGAGACAATCATGATGGTGATGTAGAACTTCCTGCAGTTCCAATTCAATAATTGAAATCAAAGTAAATAAGAACATAGTAGGTGTCGAACAAGAGCAATCTTGGTTCGGTGAAAAGGGAAGCAGGTGTAAGTCCTGCACGAACTCGTCGCTGTAACGTAAGAGTTTTATTCCAACATGTCACTGGGAATACTGGTAGTACCGGGAAGACGGAATAAAGCGTGGATTACGAAGTCAGAAGACCTGCCTGTTATGGTACTGGAAGACCACGAGTAATTGGTTAGTACATGAGAAAGAAACTCGATTTTCTTTTGGTGTTACGGCCTTTTGCTAGTGTTATAGCAGAAGGTCTTTTTGTTTGCTTTTGATAAAAAACCAAAAGAAAAGGAGAAAAAGAAAATGAACAAGAAAAAAGTAATACTGGGTTCAGGAATTCTAGTTGTCTTTATTGTTGTGATGACACTTATTTGGACAAATTTTCGTGAAAAACCGGTAGAAGGAAGCAAGGCAATTACCATTGAGGTGGTGGATTCGAAAGGGGAGTCTGAAGTTTACGAACTGAAGACAGATGCACAGTTTTTAGAACAAGCTATGGACGAGCTGAAGGAAGAAGGCTTTACATATGAAGCGGAAAATGGTCCATATGGTTTATCTGTCACAAGTGTGAATGGAGAACGTGCAGTTTATGACAGCGATGGCGCATATTGGAGTTTCAATGTAAATGGTGAGTACTGTAATTATGGAATTTCACAGCAACCGGTAGAGGATGGAGATGCATTTGAAATTGTTTACACAAAAGCAGAATAATTCAAGACTGACAATTAAAGATATTACCATCATGGCACTTATGGTTGCGATTATTGAGGTATGTAAGTTTGCATTGGCACACATTCCAAATGTGGAATTGACCAGTTTTTGGATTATTATGTTCACGCTTTATTTTGGGACCCGCATTTTTTATATAATCCCTGTGTTTATCTTAATTGAAGGGGCAGTTTATGGCATTCACTTGTGGTGGATCATGTATCTGTATGCGTGGCCATTATTAGCCATTGTCACACTATTGCTTCGTAAAATGAAGGGAGCATGGGAGTGGAGCATGGTTTCCGGTATATTTGGCTTATCCTTTGGATTATTGTGTGCAATCCCGTATATTTTTACCAGTGGAATATATGGTGCATTTGCATATTGGGTGGCAGGCATACCATATGATTTAATTCATGGAGTTGGAAACTTTGTAATTATGTTGGTACTTTATAAGCCAATTAACACAGTAATGGGAAAAATGTCTGCACAATCAATTTAGGGGTGTTATATAGTAGTAAGTTATGCTAAAATGTACTTGCTACTCAAGTAAATGAGAGGAGCAGTGGAAAAAAGTTCTTGAACGAGCGAAGACTCTATAAGACAAACTGTATTTTTTGACGGAAGAGGGTTGGCAGATATGACAAAGGAAAAAAGCAGGAAATTTGAAATAGATATGTGTAACGGTCCAATCTTAAAGAAGATGTTACTGTTTGCATTGCCACTAATGTTTTCAAGCATTTTACAGTTGTTATTTAACGCAGTGGACGTGATTGTGGTAGGCAGGTTTGTGGGCGACAATGCACTGGCTGCGGTTGGTTCCAATTCCTCGCTCATACATTTGTTTGTGAATTTCTTTGTGGGATTATCTATCGGTGTCAATGTTCTTGTATCAAATTTTTATGGTGCAAAACAAGAAAGACATTTAAGTGAGACCGTACACACAGCGATGGCAATCAGTATCGCAAGTGGTGTTGTATTAGCTATCGTAGGTGCTATATTTTCCCCAATGATTTTAAGATTGATGCAGTCACCGGAAGAAGTGTTACCATTGGCAACTGTCTATCTGAGAGTTTATTTTATTGGTATGCCGGTCGTAATGATCTATAACTTTGGCGCTGCAATTTTGCGGGCAATTGGAGATACAAGGCGTCCGCTTTATTATCTTATAATTGCAGGCATTATCAATGTTACATTGAATTTATTTTTTGTCATAGTGCTTCATTGGAGTGTGTTTGGGGTTGCTCTTGCAACAATCATTTCAGAAGTAGTTTCTGCAGTTTTAGTATTACGTTGTCTGGCAAAAGAAACTGGTGGAATTCATTTGGATTTCAAAAAAATATGTTTCCATAGAGATAAAATGAAGAAAATTCTACAGATTGGATTGCCTGCCGGTATTCAAAGTATTTTGTTCTCAATATCTAATGTGTTGATACAATCAGCTGTCAATAGTTTTGGTGCAACCGTTGTTGCCGGTAATTCTGCTGCAGCTAATATTGAAGGTTTTGCATATGTGGCTATGAATGCGTTTTATCAAGCAAACATCTCTTTCACAGGGCAGAATATGGGTGCGGGGAAATTTCAGCGTTTGAATCGCATCCTTTTGACAGCAGAGGGGTGTGTGGTTGTAGTAGGACTTTTGGCTGGAGGGGCATGTTATTTTACTGGACCGACGTTACTTGCGTTATATTCAAGTAGTCCGGATGTAATTGCGGCTGGGATGATTCGATTTGCCTATATTGGTTCTATCTATGTGCTGTGTGGAATAATGGAGGTATTGGTTGGTTCTCTTCGAGGAATGGGTTATGCTGTTGTACCGATGATTGTTTCGTTAATTGGTACCTGTGGACTTCGTGTTTTATGGCTACAGACGGTTTTCCCAATGGAAAGATTTCATAATATTGAAATGGTTTATATTGTATATCCAATTTCCTGGGTGGTTACAACCATAGCGCATGCTGTGAGTTATGTGCTTGTAAGAAAGAAAATAGTGAAGAAATAACAAGAAGAATCTTTAGAAAATCTTTCGGATTTTCTAGAGGTTCTTTTTAGATTCTCAAAATATGATATAATCGTACATGAAAGAACGAAAAGATAAGGAGCAAAAAGATATGCAGCAATATCGTGTATTAATCGTTGAAGATGATGAACAGATTCGAGATGGGATTGAAATTTATCTGAAAAGTCAGGGCTATGAAGTGTTTAAAGCAGGAGATGGATTTGAAGGATTAGAGGTCATTCGGAAAAATGAAATCCACTTGGCTATCATTGACGTCATGATGCCACGAATGGATGGTATCCGAATGGTGATGGAGCTTCGCAAATCCTATAATTTCCCTGTCATTATGCTTTCGGCAAAATCAGAGGAAGTGGACAAAATTATGGGACTCAATATGGGTGCCGATGATTATGTAACAAAACCATTTCAACCCTTGGAGTTACTTGCCAGAGTAAATTCACAGCTTCGAAGATATACAAGATTTTCCGGATTCTCCGGTGAGGAAAATAAAAAACGGGCAAATGTCTATACCATCGGTGGTCTTGAACTGAATGAGGATACCGTAGAAGTAAGAGTAGATGGTGAGCTTGTGAAAATGACTCCAATGGAATATAAGATTTTGCTGCTTCTTATGAAATCTCCGGGACGCGTGTTTTCAGCGGAGGAAATCTATGAAAGAGTCTGGGAGGAACGAGCGATTAACACGGATACTGTTATGGTTCATGTACGACATATTCGGGAGAAAATAGAAATCAACCCGAAAGAACCAAAATATTTAAAGGTGGTGTGGGGAGTTGGATACAAAATTGAAAAAATCTCATAAACTTACAACAATATTAATTACATTATGCATCTTAGTACCGGCATTTTTGATTACATCATTATATCCGAGAATATCTTCGGCGATGCAACAAAAGCAAAAAGAGGAA
The DNA here is from genome assembly GCA_045649385.1 of Faecalimonas sp. GTDB lineage: Bacteria > Bacillota > Clostridia > Lachnospirales > Lachnospiraceae > Faecalimonas. Next base: position 16,955 of record JAZRPT010000078.1, read on the forward strand.
TACGAAGAGTATCTGAAAGATTACGGTCATGATGGAGTAGAATGGGAGGTAGATGAACAGTTTCTGAACTATGCAATGGAAGCCAGCTATTATATCTATGGCTTGCTCTTACAGGAGGCAACCGGAGAGTTAGTAGATTTCCGAGTAGCGGATTGGGCAGGATGGAAAAATGATTATCAATATATGGAAGAGATGTTTGCATATTCTGCGACATATGACCATGATAATCGTACTACAGGTACCGGTAAAGGTAATATGAATGATTCTGAAAATATCGGTTATCTGAGGCTTATTTTTGACGATCAAGGAAATTTGGGCGAAAATATTCAAGTCGAAGAAATCGGGAATAACAATGTCTGGATTGTAAATCATGATGATTATACCTATCATTTTAAAGCAATGGAATCTGTTGACCAGTATTTGAGAAATGTACGGGCATATGAAACAGAGAATAATGTTGAAATTAATGAGGAACAGTTAAAACCAAAGAATTTTGAAATTACCTTTGCATTGCGAGAAGATTGGGAACGCGATATGGTGTGGCTCGTGGATTATTACAATGTCTATACAGAAGGATTAATGATTGACGTAGGCGTAGTCTGGATTATGCTGGCAGGCATCCTCTTTGTTGCCTTGATGGCATTTGTTTTACCGTTTTTCAAAGTCCTTTGTACCGGATGGGAGAAGCTATTCTGCATACCGTTTGAGATCATTGTAGGACTTGGGGTTGGTGCAATCTGGGGCTTTATTGGAATGTTTTATGCAATGGGCGAGACTTGTATGCTGACAGAATATCCGACATTTGGGATACTAGATTTGATTGTTGGCGCAAATGTGACATATGGGGCGTTGCTTGCCGCAAATATGCTGGGATGGGCAATTTGTTTCTTTATAGAATATATTGTAATTACATCTATTCGCCAATTGCTATTTAGACCTGTTTATTATTTGAAACACCGACTGTTGCTTTTAATAATATTACGTTGGATGAAAAATCGATTTGTGAAAGTATGTCAACGCTTGGCAAGAGTTGATTTAAAAGAAAAACGTAATCGGATTATTTTAATTGTAGTTCTTATTAATTTTGCCATTATAGCCGGTGCTTATAGCTTGATATTTTTCGTAACTTATATAACGACTTGGTATGCGATGGATGAAATACTGTTCATCATGTGGATTTTTGGCATGTTAATACTTGTTGCATATTCAGTTGCTTTATATATTTTGTTTTATCGATATTGCGAGAAACTGACCAAACAATACAACAGTATTTTAAATGCAACCACCCAAATGGCGGAAGGTAATCTAAAAATCTCTTTGGAAGAAAACTTAGGTGTATTTCAGTCAATTGGAGATTCGCTCGAAAAAGTGCAGCAAGGCTTTGAAAAGGCCGTTGTTGAAGAAGCAAAGAGCCAGAGTATGAAGACAGAGCTGATTACAAATGTTTCCCATGATTTGAAGACGCCGCTTACTGCAATTATCACATATGTAGATTTGCTCAAAAAAGAAGATATTACAGATGAGGAACGCAAAGTCTATATTGATACTTTGGATAAAAAGTCACAACGCTTGAAAGTGTTAATCGAAGACTTGTTTGAAGTGAGCAAGGCA
>JAZRPT010000079.1:0-1837 GCA_045649385.1 Faecalimonas sp.
CTAATTAGTATCTTTGCATGCATGTGGTTTTTTGGAATTATAGCTGCCCTGGTTTATTCTATTATTTTATTTGTAATTTTAAACAAGTATGTGAATAAGTTAAAGAAGCAATATGATTCCATTCTACAGGCAACCAACCAAATGGCAGAAGGAGATCTGAAGATAACTTTAAATGAGGATTTGGGTGTATTTGAGCCCATGGGAGAGTCTTTGGAAATGATTCAGCAGGGCTTCTCTACAGCCATAGAAGAAGAAGCAAAGTCTCAAAAGATGAAGACAGAGTTGATTACAAATGTTTCTCACGATTTAAAGACACCGCTTACAGCTATTATCACATATGTTGATTTGCTCAAAAAAGAAAATATTACAGAAGACGAAAGAAAAGTTTATATAGATACGTTAGATAAGAAATCACAACGATTGAAGGTGCTAATTGAAGACTTATTTGAAGTAAGCAAAGCGCAATCCGGAAATGTGCAGATGAACTTCATGGAGGTAGATATTGTAAGTTTATTGAAGCAAGTGAAGTCTGAAATGGAGGACCAATTGGCAGCAAGCGATTTGACATTCCGATGGAATCTGCCGGAAGAAAAAGTAATGCTTTCATTGGATGGGCAACGGACGTACCGCGTGTTTGAAAATCTAATCAGCAATGCATTAAAGTATTCCATGCCACATTCCAGAGTATATGTAGATGTAGTTGACTGGAAAGATACTGTTAAAGTAGTCTTTAGAAATACATCTGCCCAGGAATTGGATTTTGATCCGGAACGTCTGACGGAACGTTTTGTCAGAGGTGATGCTTCCAGAAAATCCGAAGGAAGCGGTCTTGGGCTTGCAATTGCAAAGAGCTTTGTTGAATTGCAGAATGGAAAATTTAAGATAGAAGTAGATGGGGATTTATTTAAAGTGATACTTACTTGGAATAAATAATTATTTGTAAAAAAATGTAGAGGTGCAATGAATTGTGTCGAAATAATGGTGACGCAAGATGTTGCATCTCTTTCTTTGTCAGTTTTATAATAATAAAATGAGGTAAAAAATGTAAGGAAAGGTCAAGGAGGTTGATATGGCGCATTTGAATGTCGCAATAGGAGACGATAATGAACGCATTTTGGAGATTTTGGGAGAAATTGTGAATAAGGACAAAGACTTAACGCTTGTCGGAAAGGCGAATAATGGAGAAGATATGTATCAAATTATCAAAACGAAGCAACCGGATGTTGTACTATTAGATTTAATCATGCCGAAAATGGACGGATTAAGCGTTATGGACGAAGTCGCAAAAGACAAAACTCTCAAAAAATATCCACAATTCATTATCATCACTGCAGTAGGACAAGAAAAGATTACAGAGGATGCCTTTCGAAAAGGAGCAAGTTACTATATTATGAAACCTTTTCAAAACGAAACAGTTTTGAAAAGAATAAAATACTTACAAGGTGAAACAAGAAACGAAGTTTATAAAACGAAAGACATAAACATAAATGTAGAGAACGCGCCAGAAGAAGATTTAGAAGATAAAGTTACAAATATGATTCATGAAATTGGAATACCTGCACATATCAAAGGGTACCATTACCTCCGTGATGCCATCATGATGGCGGTAGAAGATATGGATGTTTTAAATGCAATTACAAAAATTTTATATCCAACAGTTGCCAAGAAACACCGTACGACATCCAGTCGCGTAGAACGTGCCATTCGGCATGCAATTGAAGTTGCGTGGAGCAGAGGAAAAGTGGGTGTGTTAGACCAGTTGTTTGCCTATACGGTGAGTTATGGAAAGGGAAAACCAACAAATTCAGAATTTATTGCGCTAATAGCAGATACAATC
>JAZRPT010000080.1:0-21712 GCA_045649385.1 Faecalimonas sp.
CAGTTACAACGTATCTATGCAACAGCATACGACAACAAAGACGATTTGGCTGCTCATATGGAACGCTTAGAAGATATTAAGAAACGTGACCACAACAGACTTGGTCGTGAAATGGAACTTTTTGCAACAGTTGATGTAATCGGGCAAGGTCTTCCATTAATGCTTCCAAAGGGAACAAAGATGTTTATGAAACTTCAAAGATGGATTGAAGATTTGGAAGACAAAGAGTGGGGATACGTTCGTACGAAGACACCGTTAATGGCGAAATCTGATTTGTACAAAATTTCAGGACACTGGGATCACTACAAAGACGGAATGTTTGTATTGGGTGATGAGGAAGTGGATAAAGAAGTGTTTGCACTTCGTCCGATGACATGTCCGTTCCAATATTTTGTTTATAAAAATTCACAGAAATCATACCGTGACCTTCCTTACAGAATGGGTGAAACATCTACCTTATTCCGTAATGAAGATTCCGGAGAAATGCATGGTCTCACACGTGTACGTCAGTTTACAATCAGTGAGGGACACAATGTGATTCGTCCTGACCAGGCGGAAGAAGAACTTCAAAACTGCTTGAATCTTGCGATTCATATTTTGACAACCTTGGGATTACAGGATGACGTGACATACCGTTTGTCAAAATGGGATCCGGAAAACAAGGCAAAATACCTTGGCGATGAAGCTTACTGGGAAAGCACACAGGATGCGCTTCGTCAAATCTTAATTGAGAAGGGAATCAATTTCGTGGAAGCAGACGGTGAAGCTGCCTTCTATGGACCGAAGATTGATATTCAGGCTAAGAATGTTTATGGTAAAGAAGACACCATGATTACCATTCAGTTAGACTGTGCGATTGCAGAAAAATTTGATCTGTATTATATCGACCAGAATGGCGACAAGGTGCGTCCTTACATCATCCATAGAACATCTCTTGGATGTTATGAAAGAACACTTGCATGGTTGATTGAAAAATATGCAGGAAAATTCCCGACATGGTTATGTCCGGAGCAGGTACGTATTTTACCTATTTCAGAAAAATATGCAGATTACGCAGAAAAAGTTCGAAAAGAACTTGCTGTGAATGGCGTGGATGTAACGGTTGATAATCGTTCAGAAAAGATTGGTTACAAGATTCGTGATGCGAGACTGAACAGACTTCCATATATGCTCATTGTTGGTGAAAAGGAAGAAGCAGAAGGACTTGTTTCTGTAAGAAGCCGTTTTGCAGGTGATGAAGGACAGAAATCAATTGATGCATTTGTAGAACAGATTTGCAAAGAAATTCGTACAAAAGAAATTAGAAAAGAAGAAGTTCAAGAAGAAAAATAGAGGTGGTTGTATGAAACTTGGATTCATCGGATGCGGGAATATGGCCAGTGCCATTATGAGCGGCATTATTTCCAATGGACTTTTGCAGGCAGATGAGATGATTGGGGCAGATGTATTTGCCCCAAGTAAAGAAAAAGCGAAAGAAACTCTTGGCATTCAGATTGCAGAAAGTAACATTGAAGTGGTACAGAAAACGGATGCGTTTGTGTTATCAATTAAACCACAATTTTATGCACAGGTGATTGCTGAAATCAAAGATTATGTGAAAGAGAATCAGATTATCATTACGTTAGCACCGGGAAAAACGCTTGCATGGTTAGAAGAACAATTCGGGAAACCGGTTAAGCTCATACGTACCATGCCAAACACTCCGGCAATGGTACAGGAGGGAATGACAGCAGCATGTGCAAGTACATCTGTAACTACAGAGGAATTGGCATATGTATGTGATATTTTAAAGGCCTTCGGTGATGTGGAAGTGGTTTCGGAAAAATTAATGGATGCAGTAGTGGCAGTAAGCGGAAGCTCGCCGGCATATGTATTTATGATGATTGAAGCAATGGCAGATGCAGCAGTTGCAGAAGGTATGCCAAGAAATCAAGCGTATAAATTTGCAGCAAAAGCTGTGATGGGAAGTGCTAAGATGGTTCTTGAAACGGGAAAACATCCGGGTGAACTTAAAGATATGGTGTGTTCGCCAGGCGGAACAACCATTGAGGCTGTAAAAGTGTTGGAGGAAACCGGATTTAAAGGTGCACTTATGCAGGCTATGGAAGTTTGCGCGGAGAAGTCTAGAAGTTTATAATAAAAAAGTAAGGGGTATATCGCTAGGATATGCCCCTGTTGTTTTACATCAAAACCCCGTCTAGATAATGAGAAATTGAACGTCTGATATTTTCTTTCAAGTCTACTTCACCATTTCGTAATGCCCATTCAAATGCATTTCCAATCACCAGCATACGAATATCTGTGACAACTTCCTCGATAGAAAGCTTCAACTGAATGGCATTTGCTGCAACAGCCTTTTCTAAATATTGTTGCACTGTAACAATTGGATAAGGTCGTTCAGTACGAATGTCCGGATTGAGTGCTTGGTTTTTTGTATGGTAGTATCCGGCAATGAAGTCTACACCAAGTACATAGCAGTAAGAGGCGTAGTTGAGGTACACTTCTAGGATAGCTGCCTTTGCACTTTCCTTGTCAGTCGGAATATCCAGAAGCTCCGGATTGATAGCAGGTTGTTCTTCTACGTGATACGAAAGCAGATCATCCTTGCTTTGAAAATGGTGATAAAAGCTTCCGTTAGAAACTCCGGCTTCCTCGCATATATTTTTTATGGACAAATTTTCATAACCGCTTCTTTGTAAAATTGCTTTGGCGGCTTGGAAAATACGTTCCTTTGTTTCTTTTGATTCCAATTGTTGTTTGGATAATTCAGTAGACTTTTCCACGGGAATATCTCCTTTGCTTAATAAGATGAAAATATTATAACACAGGAATATGGAAAAAACAAGAAAACAGAGTACACTCTGCTTTCTTGAGATTAAGATTCTGATGAATCATGATATGTTGCACGGAAAGTTATCGGTGACATTCCCGTCACAGTTTTAAAAATACGGCTAAAGTATTTGGAACTGCCAAAACCAGTCATTTCACTAATATGAATAATAGAACGATTTGTAGTACTTAGTAAATCTTTCGCATGCTCAATTCGGATTTTTAATAAATAATCATTATAATTTTCACCAGTTTTTAATTTAAAAATGCGACTGATGTAACTCGAGTTGAAAAAAAATTCATTTTCAAGTACTTTCAATGTGATGTTTTCTTGATAATGCGATTCAAGATATAATTTGATTTTTTCTACAAGTATATCAGAAGAAGAGAAGGTTTCCATTGAAAGAATTCTGGATAAATAATCTTCTGCAATTGTTTTCAACTCTGCAAATGTCATATCGTTAGTAATTTTTGGCTTTAGTACAGAGGCCTCTGGACCTGAATATTTCCGATAATAGATATCAAGTTCGTTAATTAATTTTCTGCAGATTCTTGAAGCTGGATACATATCAACATGATATCTGGTAAAGTCATCAAATATGCGATCAAGGACGGAAAAACATTCGGCGTTTTCACCTTTTTGAACTGCTGTAATAAGAGCATTTTCTAATTCAAACGGATAACTATATTCCTGACAACGAATCTTTTCTGCGGCACGAAGGAGCGTATCTCTCAACTCGTCTGGGGATACAGGCTTTAATAGAAAATCAAATACTCCTGCACGAACGGCTGCTTTTGCATATTCAAACTCGTCAAATCCTGTAATTACAATCACTGTAATTTTAGGTGTTTCTGTTGACAAATGATTTGCAAGGGCAATTCCATCCACTAGGGGCATCTTTAAATCGGTAATTACAATATCAGGCTGTTTTTCGTGGATAAGAGGCAATGCATCCCGTCCATTAGCGGCTTCGCCACATATGGAAAAGCCCAACGCTTCCCATGGCAATAGTTTTTTAATGCCTTCGCGAATTAGGTTTTCATCATCCACAATAAATACATTTAGCATTCGTTTATTCATGATTAATATTGTCCTTTCTGGCACTTGTGTTTAAATATTCATCATATTTGAATAATGAGCTTTCATCGTTTAATATAGGAATACGAAAAACAACAGTAGTACCTTTTTGCTGTTCACTCTCAATTACAAGTCCGCCAATATCTGAAAAGTATAAATGTAGTCGTTTGTTAACATTATATAAACCAATACCATGCTGTTCGTCATCTTCTAATGTACTCAAACGCTGGCGAAGTGCCAATAGCGTATCTTGTGACATTCCGCAACCATTGTCGCTTATTGTGAAGGCGATATAATTGCTTTCTTGGCAAATTTTTATTTGTAGCACATAAGTATGTGCAGTGTCACTAAAACCATGAGATAGCGAATTTTCTAAGATTGGTTGTAAAAGAATCTTTGGCATTTTGTAATCTAGGATATCTTCTTGTATCTCATATGTGATTTGCAATCTATCTTGAAAGCGTAGTTTTTGTAAATAGAGATAATTGTTTATTTGGTTCAATTCTTCTTTTATTGTAACTAGTCGAGTTCCTTTTTTCGTATGGTAGCGGAAGAGTGTAGATAGGTGTAATAATGCGGTAGCAATTGTATCTTCATCGGAAATTACAGCCATCATTCTTATTGTGTCCAATGTGTTATATAAAAAATGCGGATTAATCTGGCTTTGTAGCATTTGGTATTCTGCTACATTTCTTCGTACTTGCGCCTCTGAAACATCTTTAATTAATTGATCAAGCTTCTCCATAAGGTTGTTAAAACCAGCATTTAAATCACCAAATTCATCAGACCGTTTCTCGGAAACACGGATGCTCAAGTCTCCTTTTGACACGGTTTTCATTGCCTGCTGTAATGTAATAATTGGCTTTGTAAAATATCCGGATACAGCGTAGGTTACGATAATGATAATTAACATACATACCAAGCACAGAACGAAAAAAGTCAGGAGTAATTGTGTGGAACGCATGGTTATTGTGTCATATGGAACTGTCGTATATGCCATCCAACCAGTGTCGGAGAGCGAACTGCTGACGAGGATATAATCATTGCCACCAACTGAAACATGCCCGGAATTAATTTCGGATTTAAATAAAGCCATGAAATCATCTTTGTGGATTTCATTTTCTTCTGTAGTATAGGCAAGATGTTTATTTTGATCCAAGATATATACATTCATATTTTTATCAAGCTCAACAAATTCACAGAATTCCTTGAATTTTGTAGTAGGACACTCTGCAATAATGTATCCAGTATATCCGGCAATACCTGAAATTCCCTCGGCGTAATCTAGATGTTTGTATCCCACCGTAAACACCTCGCGAGATGCAGAATTTTCATATTTACTTTCTTTAATAGGTAACACAACAGTATTACTGGTGGACTTTTTAAGTATGGAATAGTAATCACTATTAAAGTCATCCAGAAATGTATCGCGTTTTCTTTCTACATATGATACAGTATCTCCTTCTAAGGTTATGGCAGTCAAGGAATAGATACTAGTGTTTGTATCTCCAAGTTGTTTTAATGCGGCAAAAGCGTTATCTTTCAAGAAATTAATATCCGGCTCCAAACCAATGGTAACAATAATTTCGTTTCGCAGAAATTGTGGCACTGCCAAGGAATTATCTACACTACGTAGTGTTTGATCTATTCTGGAGATGTATTCAGAAAAAACAGCATCTATTTGGTTTGTCATTTGCTGATAGGTATTATAGTTCTCCTGTTCTAATTCTTTACTGGAAGAAAAGGATACTATAATTCCATATGTCATTACAGGAATTAATACGGAACACAAAAATATACATAATAGCCGTGAACGCACATCAGAAGGAAATCCCCACTTTTTTTTAATCTTCATACAAATCCACTCCTACAAAAATCTACTACTATTCATTGTACTATAAAATGAATCCAAGTTTTCGAAAATATTGGTGTCTTTTTTTGACTTTTTGTATGAAATGACATATTTTCCACCTTTTTTCTTCTGAAAAATGTAAAAAAGCAAAAAAAGTCACCCTTTAGGTAAAAAAAGACTGACGACAGAAAAACATGAGAAAGATAGAATAAAAGAAAATGCCATAACTAGCGAAATATATGGAGGAACAGTGCTGAAATTCTGTACCAACCAGAACAGAGAGGAGGAAACGCTATGGAATATGTAACACCTACAATGGACATTGTTATGTTTGCAGCAAATGTGTATATGACATTGTCACTTGACGGAGGAGGAAACAGTGAAACAGACGATGACAAGGATATGAATATTGATGATCCATATGGAAATGGTTCATTTTGATTCCCCTATTATAAAAATAGTAAAGGAGAGTACGGATTATGAAATTGAACAAAGTAATGAGATGTGTGAAAGTAGGATTTTTGACAGTAGTTATTTTACTGTCAGGAGTTGCTTTTCTTCCAAAGCAATTAGAACAGGTAGAGGCGGCTGCATTGTCTGGAGAAGACAAGGTTTATTATGATCAAAAAACTGGAGCAGAGTTTAAAGAGCTATATGTTAATCAAGGAAAGAAAGCACCTGTAAAAGAAGGATATCTTTTTGGTGGATGGTACTTAGATGAAGGTGTTACTGCGATTACTCCCCAAACAGATTTAGGTGCTATTACAGATAATTCTATAGTATATGCAAAATTTGTTCCGGCATATGTGTTAAGTGTTAAGTCACAAAACTATTCCAGCACAAAGGAAAGTGAAGGGGGCACACCTTTGGCGACTAACAAAACAACGACACGTATTGTTTCTACTGTGGATAAAAGTCTTTTGTATAGCGAGGTTGGATTTAAAGTACTTATAAACGGAAGAGAAATTCAAAAAAGTAGTACAAAGGTTTGGGAAAAACTTACCGTAGGTAATGAAGAACATGCGGCAACAAAAGTATTTGGTGATGTTTCGGAATACTTCTTTGTATTAAATATTAACAATATACCTGAAACAAAATGGGCAGACCAGATTTATGCAAGACCATATTGGATTACTGAAGATGGAACAGAAGTAGAAGGACTTGGTAAATATGTATATGTTGAAGATGGTCTCAAAAACTACATTAGTGTACCTGTAAATTTACATAACGTTACAGATAGTATTGCAGCAGGAATCTTGCAGGTGGATTACGATGAGACAAAGTTGCAATATGTAGGATGTATCACAGGCAGAATTTTTGAAGAAACAGAGGCATCTGACAGAGAAACCGATGGAAATAAATATGTGAAATGCGTAGCAAATGTAGAGAGTCTTGCAGATGTAATGAAAGATGATATGTATATTACACTCCGATTCGAAGTGATTGCAGATGAAACGCTAACATCTAGAGAAACTCCTTATCAATTTATCGTGAAAGGAGAAGATTTTGTAAATGTTGAAGAAACAGAGGTTTCTTTGAAAGTATGGGATGTCCAATACTAAAGGAGGACGAGTAGAATGAAGAAAGAGAAAACAAACACAAAGAAACTATTAGCATTGATTTTGAGTGTTGTTGTTTTAATTACGGGATTACCGATTACTTCGTTGGGAAGCGATGAAGACCAAGTCTTTAACGGATTTTCGTCTTGGACATTTGAAAGTGATGAGAAAGATAGCCTTTCATTTTCAGGAGGGGTATCCGGAAATGGTGCATCTATTGTAAAGGCAGGAAAAGGAGAATCAACACTTACTTCAAATCCTATCATGGTTAACGAAGGAAAGATGTACAAAGCGGGAGTTAAGGTGAAAATCTTATCGGGAAGCGCAGGGCTATCAGTAGTTGCCTTTGAGGATGCTGATGGAAAGAAACAGGTAGGCGAGGAGATACAAGTAGCATCTTTGGATGGTGCAACTGATTTTACGGAGATGTCAGGAGACTTTGCAGTTCCGGAGAATGCAAACTACATAAAACTTGTGATTGCTTTAGGAAATGACAATTCACAAGCTGGTGATATGTATTTGGTAGATGATGCCTATTTATATGCATATAGCTCAGCGGCATCTTTGCCTGATGGATATCAAAAGGATTATGAGTGGTATCGTAATGGTTGGACAAATGGTGGAAGCACAACTCGTTATGCTAATATCGTAGGCGAAGGTTATCAGGAGGATGGAGCATTATATTTCCATAATACAGCCACAGAAGGCGATATGCCGGTATGTTTGGTTGCCAATAATGTAACTCCTGGGGAATATACTTTATCTTTATATATTAAAGGAAGTGTTACATATCCTGGTGAATTCAAATTTCTCGAGGGTGGACATGATGCTGATTTGGTGAAGATTACAGACCAGGCAAATTATGCAGACTGGACAAAAGTAGAGAAGGACTTCAAAGTATATGGAACCGCTCCAATGTTCTACCTTTATTTTGGCCAGTATAACTGGGCTGCGGATGTATATGTGGATAATATTACATTGACAAATAAGAGTACTGGTGTGGACATCCTTGCAGGAGCAGGAAATTTTTATAATGAATTAGGATATTCACTGACAACAGAAAATCTTGTGGTGAATGCAGGATTTGAAGATGTGATATATAGTTATCTTCCGATTAGTGAGTTTAATGGCACCTTTGAAGGAGCAGAGTTAGTTCAAGGAGAATTCAACTGGTCATTAAATGATAATGGAACAAGTGATGTTCTTGCACTTGCAAATGATTCTGAAAAAGGAAAAGTGGTAACAGTCACAAAAGGGGCTACAGCAACAGCAGGTGCTGGTTGGGTAACACTTTCCAGTCCGTTGATTTCAGTACAGGCGGGAAGTGCTTATCAGGTTTCTTTTGATGCAAAAGCAGAAGGTACATCACCATATTTTATAATTTCGGGATACTTCTTTAAGGAAGGGAATCCATTGACAAACTTCAATTCATCAGAAGGAAGTTTGAACGGAATATGGTCAAATAAGGCCGGCACATTTACAGTGCCTGCGAATGCGGATTCCGTACAACTCCGTGTAGTATGTCAGGGCGCAGCAGGAGATGTACTGTCTTTTGATAATTTTGCAGTGAATCCAATGAAGTTAACACCTGAGTGGATTACAAGCGGAAGTGATATTTGGGGTCATTGGGGGTACGCAAGCGGATCCTTATACAGAAATCCAAATGAAGAAGGTGTTAGCCAGATTAAACTTGTAGATGAGGGATATTTAGATGCAGGTAGCCTTCATTTTGTAGAAAATTATAGTAAGTGTCCTGGCACAGGAAAAGAAGTTCACATGGCACAGATTCTTACATGTGGAGCAGGAGACTATGTATTTTCAGCATGGGTTAAGGGAATTACCCAACAGGCGGGAACTGACCCAACATGGTTAGAGTTGGTGTGGGGAAAAGGAACCTGGAACGATACCGGAAATGCATTTCGCAAATTAGAAGTCAACTCAGAAAATTGGACAAAAGTTGAGTACGAATTTAAGGTGGCCATACCTGACTGGGCACCACTACATATTTATAGTACGCAGTATACGGGTGCAGATTTCCAAATCGACAATATAAAGATTTATAAAAAGGGCGATCAGTCACAGACCAATCAGTTGGTAAATGGAGACTTCTGTAAAGTGTCGGATGAAGTAGATACTTCCGTGAATCTGATCACAGATGGTGGATTTGAAGGAGTAGAAACCTTAACAATTCCCAAATGGACTGTTTCAGGGAACGCATCCTATGATGCGAATGAAAAGTACATTACATTAGAACTGGGTGCAGTTCTAACATCTCTGCGTTACGATGTGAAAGGCGGAGAAATCTATCAATATAGTTGCTCTGGCAGAGAAGGGAAATTGACATTTGTTTTTGATGACGGCACATCACATACTGTTTCCACCGAGAAGGGTTATATTGCTGTGCCAGATGGCTCATCATATATGCGAGTGGTATATAGTGCAGACACAGAGGAAGCAAGAGTTTACAATATTGCACTTTCAGAATATGACGAAGATACAAACTTTGATTTTGAAGTGTCAAGATTCTGGACTGGACAACCTTATAATTGGACCGGATACCATGTGAATGGTGTGGAGAATAGTGACTACGTGATGCAGTGGTCTGCGAAGGAAGGTGTAGACGAGAGCGGGGCAATGAAGGTAACCGTTCATAATGATAATACTACATCTTATGTTGTATATAGTACGAGAATAGTAGCAGAAGCATCGACAGTATATAATTTGAGTTTCCAAGGGAAATACAAGGGCGAGGATATAACTGTAATGCCTCTCATTCGTATGTATCAGGAAGATGGCTCAGAGACAACAGAGGCATCCAGCTACAACTGGTGTAATGATACCTTAAATCAAGATAATAGTGGGGAATGGAAAAACCATACCGCAAATTTTGCAACCAGTTCGGATACTGCTTATATTGAAGTAAGATTTGAAATGATTGGAAAGACCCAAGGAGCGGAATTTTTATTTGACAATGTGGTAATTACAAAGCTCGGAACAAGTGATGATCCAAACTTAGATTTTGAAGCAGGCATCGCAGGCGGAAATGTTCTGAACTGGGTTGGATATGATTCACCAGACTGGTTTGCTAGTAACTATACAATGTCTCTGGCAGAAGGCGAGGGACCGGATGGAACCAACGCCATGAAGATAACTGCAAAGAATGACAGTGAAGGCTCTTATGTAGTATACAGCTTACGCATGGAAGTAGAACCATCTATGGTATACAACTTAAGCTTTGACGGAAAATACAAAGGTACAGATATCGGTGTAGCTCCATTGATTCGTATGTATCAAGAAGATGGCAGTGAGACAGTAGTAGCTTCTAGCTATAACTGGTGCATTGATCCACTTAGCAAGGATAACAGCAATACATGGAAGAAACACAATACGAATTTCACAACCAGCTCGGATACCGCATGCATTGAAGTTCGTTTCGAGATGAAGGGACCAAAAGTAGGCGATACGGCATGGTTTGATAATATTAAGATTACCAAAGTTGGCACAAACGACGATTTGAATCTGGATTTTGAGACAGGTGCAGATGTGCCAGGTGTATTTGCCTGGTATGGCTATCAGGTCAAGGACCTTTCTGGTCAAGCATATGAAATGAGTATTGCAAAAGGTCAAGGCGAAAATGGCAGCAATGCGATGAAGGTCACAACAAAAGAGCAGAATGATGATTCTTATGTAGTGCACAGTGGTCGCATGAAAGTAGAAGCCTCAAGTGTATACAACCTTACTTTCTCAGGAAGATACAATGGAACAGAATTAAAATGTTCCCCACTCATACGTCAATATAAGGCCGATGGAACAGAAACTAGTGAAGCATCTAGTTATATTTGGTTAAATGCAGTGGGAAGTACAGATGGAAGCAACACATGGAAGAGTTACACAACGAACTTCTCAACAAGCTCTGATGCGGCTTACATTGAAGTACGTTTTGAAGTGGCAGGACCAAATGTTGGTACGGAATTTTTCTTTGACAATATTATTGTAGAACGTCTTGGAGATGCTTCCAATCCAAACTTGGATTTTGAGACAGGTCAAAACGGAAAAGCAATCTTTAACTGGAGTGCATATGAGCGAAGAGAAGTATTGGGAGTTGCTGAAGAAGGAAATTTTGGCGGTTATACCTCATACAAAGCAGATAAAGCAAGTGGCGATGGAAGTGCTGCTGCAGTGATTAAGAAGTTGAATTCAGAAGATATTGATTTCTATCTAAAGAGCACTACGTTAGAAGTAAGTCCAAACACAGATTATGCATTTGAATACGATATCATGGTTCAAAATGCAAAGAAAAACACAGTGATGGTTTACATTAGACAGCACAAGAATGCATTAGCAGAAGGTGTTGCCAATGAATTAGAAGCTCACTTGTGGCTATCTGATGCATATACATATGGTTCGTGTGACTGGAAGAGAACAGGAGCTACCTTTAAGACAGCGGCAGATGCCAAATATATTACCATACTCTTTGCATGTGTAGGAGAGGAACAGTCTACGGTATGCCTGGATAATGTAACCTTGACAAAGATAAACGAAGTTCAGGATCCAAACTTGGATTTTGAATATACGGCAGCAGGAAAACCAGTGAATTGGAGTTCTTCTACAGCCAGTGGTATTGCAGAAATTGAATCGAGCAGTGATGTATATTATCGCGGAAATAAATCCCTTCACTTAGTGAAAAAATACAGTGAAATTAACTACACAACATTCACTATGCAGAAGAAACTGGACGTGACGGCAGGCGATTCCGTCGAGTTTGTAATTTATATGCGCAGCAAAGATTCTGTTTCAGGAAGATTTGCGGCAATGATTCAAGGCTTTGATGCAGCTGGTAATGCGATAGATGCAAATCATGGACAAGAAAGAGTGCTAAACACAACTTCAACGCTTTCAGAATGGGATGAATATCGCATTACTTATAAAGTATCAAAGAATGTAAAACAGATTGCATTGCATCTTCGTGTTGGAGGCAAGCAAGCAGATGTGTACTTTGATGCCATTGAATTCTACAATTACACGCAGAATGAAAATACGGTATATGTAGAAGATTTTACTGGACCGGACAGTGAAGGTATGTTTGGAGGATGGGAGAGCGAAAAGACAGAAGGAAAACCATTCTTTGGAACAAAAGGAGCAGCGACCATTACTGGAAAGAAAGGGGATAATGGCTCCGTTTACACAGATATAGAAATATTAAATACAGACTACACCTATAGTGTAACAGCTGATTATCAATCAAAAGGAAATGCAGTAGGACGAATCGTAATAGATGCAATTGATTGGAGAGGACGTACCATTTCTTCTGTTGTAACACGGGAGATTGCGGCAGGCGATTCCTCAAATATAGAAACAAGTTTCACGGCAATTAGTGCAACTAAGTACCGTGTACGCTTAGAGAAAACAGGTGGAGATGGAACAATTTCCATGGATAATCTCAAGATGAAGCAGATTGCGGAACCTGCAAAGAATGTTGGATGGGAAGGCCAATGGGTTGTGCATCCAGACGATTATGATACGATTTTAACTCATGAGCATAACGAAAGATATTATTACTATCGTCAAGAATTTTATCTGGAAGATGATGTAAAAACCTCACAAATTCAGATTACTGCGGATGATAAATACAAATTGTATGTGAACGGAATGGAAGTTTATGAAGAAACAGCTGCAGGAGATACATGGTCTATGCCAGGTACATTTGATTTGACTCAGTATTTGCAAAAAGGAAAGAATGTCATCGCAGTGCGTTTGTATAATGACGTATACGCTTATGGTCTGTTATACGACGGAATTATTAAGATGGAAAATAACTCTTCCCTTCGTTTCTATAGTGACGAAAGTCTTATGATTGCAAGAGAGCATAAAGGTTGGTCAGAGGCAGATGCTAGCGAGTTTATGATGCCGGATTACGATACAGCATCATGTAATGCATGGACGAAAGCACAAAACTACTGCCCGGTAGGTGAAGGTGCATGGGGTATCATCGCATTCGATAATGCTGAGTATTCCGATTATAAGATTGAAAGTGATGAATTCATATTCCCGAAAAAGGAAGTGACTGCCGGGGAAACGTTAACCATAAAGGCAAAATTAAAAATAGAGGAAGCACTGCCAGAATCCAATGAATTCGAAGTGTTCTTCTGGAAGAAAAATACAACAAAGAAGATATGTAAAGGAACTCTTATTTTAGCAGATGGAAAGAGTACAGCAGACTGGCCGATAGGAAAACAATTTGAAGCAAAATTCGAATTGAAAACACCGGAATTCTTGCCAACAGGCTCTTATACCATTCAATTTGATGACATGGTATCCATTGTCGGTGATTATTACATCGGTAACAAAGTTGGAAGTATTAAGGTTTCACAACCGAATACAGGTGTGACGACAAAGACAGAAATTAAATTAGAAAATGGAAAACCAATCTATTATGTGAATGGAATTCCTACCACGTCACTCTGGTATGGACGTCCGGAAAGTGAAACGGCATATAAAGAGGAGACAGTCACAAAAGCAGGAGAATCTGGTGTAGAAACAGTTATCTGTTATATCGTTTTGAGTGGAACATATGGCGAAGTTTGGCTAGAAGATGGAAGTATTGACACAACACCAATCGACCAAACGATACTAGGAACTTTGAGCGCCAATCCAGAAGCATATCTACAGGTGGCAATTGACACGACACCGCCGAATTGGTGGCTGGAACAAAATCCAGAGGAATGTGTCAAATTAAGTAACGGAAAACTGAGCAAACAAACCTACGCTTCTACAAAGTGGAGACAGGATTGTGGCGAAGTAATGAAGAAGGTATTAGATTACCTGATGCAGCAGCCATATGCAAACAACATTGCCGGTATTAAGCTGACCGGTGGTACTACTTACGAATGGCAATGGTGGGGCATGAATGGTAACAACACAGTTGTAGGCGATTTCTCTTCAGCAGGCCTTCAGGCGTTTAGAGCATGGCTTAAAGAAACCTATGAGACAAATGAAGCTATCCAAAAGAATTGGAATAATTCAAGTGTTACATTAGAAACAGCGGAAGTTCCAACAATAGAGGCGAGAAGTCAAAGTGAATACCAGACAGTATTGAACCTAGAAAAGAGTCAGGCAGTAGTAGATTACCAAAGGTTTATGACTGATATGCAGACAGATAGTATTTTATACTTTGCAGATTTAGTAAAAGAACATCTTGGTGACAGATTGGTAGTAGGTACTTATGCCGGTTACCTACAAAATTGTCAGACTTATGAATTTGCTACTACAACAGCGCACGGTGGTTTAGACAGACTTCTTAGAAGTGACAGCATTGATTGGGTACAGACACCATGGCTCTACAGCGAAAGAGAAATTGGTAACATGACAGATTACATGGGAGCAATTGATTCAGCAACTGCACATGGTAAGCTCGTCGTGGTGGAAGAAGACAGCCGTATGAATCTCAATTACATTGCAATGGCACAAGATGCAAGGGCATCTGTTGGCTGGACACGTACTACAAAAGAATCTATTGAGGTGCTAAAACGTAACTTCTGTTATGTGCTTAGTAAAGGACAGAGTCTTGACTTCTATGATTTAGGTGGCGGTTACTTTAACGATGACCAGTTCTATGGTGTGATGTCACAGATGTCACAAGAGAGCACATTGTCCCTTGGATTAGAAAGAGAAAGTACATCAGATGTAGCGGTGTTCATGGATACTGCAATGAGTCACTACTTTACATATTCTAATGGAAATGTTACAGACGAACTGCTATATAAAGCTGTTTTAAATGAGCAAAGAGAAGAATTGCAGAATATAGGTGCACCATATGATGTTTTCTTACTAGATGACTTGGTAGATGGCATGGTTCCAGAACATAAGATAAACATTATGTTAAGCACCACACAAATTACGGATATTGAACGTGAGGCAATTGAAAAACAACTGAAAAAAGATGGCAATATCATTTTATGGATATTCCTAACAGGTATTACAGATGGAAATACAACAAGTGTTTCTTTGATGAGCGATGTAGTAGGTATGAACTTAAAGATGTTAGATGTGGAGACAGTGGATAACGCACGCAAGTTTATGGGTACTGTAAGTGGAAACAACTATGAACATTGGCTGCTTGAAGGATTATCAGATGTCTCTTATGGGGCAACCGAATATGCAACGCTTGCACCGGTAATCGCAGTAGATGATAGCAGTGCAACATCTATCGCAATACACGAAGGAACCGGATTAGATGGAGATTATACAGGACTTGCGGTGAAAGACATCACGAATGCAGACGGAAGCAAGTGGACCAGTATCTACTCGGCAGTGCCGGTTGTTCCGACCGCACTCATCCGTAATATGTTAGAACATACAAAATGTCATATTTACGACGAGAATAGCTCGGATCTCATTTTTGCAGATAGCAATTATGTTGCAGTGCATTCGCTCTTTGCAGGGGAACGTACCATTGACTTGCCGGGAACTTATACCATATATGATGTGTTTAATCGTGAAATCATTGCAGAGTCGGCAAGTGAATTTACATTCACAATGGACGGAGCAGAGACAAGACTCTTCCGTTTGTCAGAACCAGAGAGCGTACAGTGTTATGTAACACATAACGTGGGAGGAACCACCAGCGAGGAAGGACTTGTTACCTTGAATCCAGGTGCTGACTTCAAGTTTGACTTTAAGGCTGATGAAGGATATACCGTAAACTATCTGATGATAGATGGTGAGAAGGTAGTACCGGAAAAAGATTCTTACACATTTGAAAATGTAAAAGAAAGTCATACGGTAATTGTGAAATATACAAAGGCAGCGGAGGAAGAAACGACGAAACCAAGCACCGTAAAGAAGGAAGTAGGACCAATTCTTTTAATCATAATATCTACAATTATACTTTTTGCGCTTATCATTGTAGTCATTGTGTTATACAAAAAAAGGAAAAAACAATTATCGAAAAATGAGGAAAGGAAAGGATAGATATGAAAAAAAGATTATGTCGTTTGATGGCTGTGGGGCTGAGTTTGTCCATGATCTTTGGAACCGTAGGATGCGGTTCCAAAGATAAACAAGAAGATAATAATGCGGGGGAGATTGTGTGGGAATTCTCTAGTGAAGAAAAGGAACTGACGGGAGAATTAGAAATGCAGATTTTTGTCGGCGGTCTTGGAAGTGAATGTTGGGAATATGCGATTGAGGAATTCCAGAAACTGCATCCGGACTTAGATATTACAGCTCATTTAGATGCAAATGTTAATGCACAGATGAAGACTAGATGGGCGAAAGATAATCCACCTGATTTTGTGTATCTAGATGGAACGAACTTACCGGCAGAAACATGGATGGCAGAAGGGAAATTGATGGACCTGAGTGCAATCTATAGCAAAGGCAACGTATATGGTACTGATGAATTAATCAAAGACAAAATACGTGATGGTTTAGTAGATACGTACCAAGATACAGATGCGGTTTACAGGATGCCATTCTTGCTTTCTACCTATGGTATGTGGTATGACGAAACATTATTTACACAACAAAATTGGGAAGTGCCAAAAAACTATGAAGAATTAAAATCTTTCTGTGCACAATCCAAGAATGCAGGCATTACACCGATGATTTATACCGGACAGTATTCTGGATATTTGGTATGGGGACTTCTAATGCCAGCGGTCGCATCAGAAGCGTTAGAAAGTAATGATTTGGATTTCTTTTATCGCATTGCAAATGCATCTGATGCGGAAGCGTTTTCAGATGAAAGATTTGTAAAATGTCTGAAGAAGTTAGATGCATTAGCAGATGCTGGATATTTTGATAAGAGTGGGCTTTCTATGAATCATATTACCAGCCAAGCAACTTGGTTAAAACGTACAGATGCGTTAATTCCAAATGGTCTTTGGTTGGAAAATGAGATGAAAGACTCTACTCCAGACGATTTCAAGATGCGATATTATCCATCTGTGCTCCAAGATGCAGACCAAAAGACATGTGTCATTGCTTCTGCTAATACTGTAGGTATTGCATCAAAAGCTAAGAATCCGGAAGCGGCTGCAGCATTCTTAAGATTCTTATATACAGATAAAATTGCAGCAAAATTTGTGGAATTATGTTCAACACCAAGTGCAACTAATGTAGATGTGTCTAATGCAGATATTTCGGACTCAGCAAAACAAGTAAATGAAATGATGAATTCAGATGTAGTTACGATGGTATCTAAAGGAAGCACCTCATGGGGAAGTGTTGATGGAACAATCAATGACTGTGTGAATCGAATCGTTTCCGGAGAGTATACAGTAGAGCAAGCAATAGAAGCAATTCAGCAGGCTACAAACAAGAAAAATAAGTAATTAAGAAGAAAGGTAGAGCGTTTTATGAAACATGTAAAACAACAAAATTCAAATCGCATCAAGGACCGCTCTAAGATTGTGTTTTTCTGTGCATTTTGCCTGCCATCCCTGTTGCTTTATCTGCTTTTTAGTGTATACCCAATTGTAAATTCAATCTACACCAGTCTTTTTGACTGGTCTGGATATGGAGAACTGACATCGGATGCATTTGTAGGAATTCAGAATTATTTGGACATTATTCGTGATAAAGAGTTCTTATCGGCAATCAAGAATGACTTTGTCATTATTTTGGGGAAAGAAATTATCATTGTAGCCCTGACGATTCTATTTGCGGTATCTTTAACAAGATTACGCTTTTGCAAAGCAGAGACAGGTATTTATCGTTTCTTGTTCTTCCTACCAAATGTTTTGTCAACCATCATTATTGCAATTATGTGGAACTTTGTGTTAGATCCAAACTTTGGAATTTTCAATCCACTGCTCAAACTTTTGGGGCTTGGTAAATATATTCCAGAAACCGGCTGGACGTTTGAACATCCAGTTTCCGTAATTACCTTTGTAGCAAGTTGGTGTGGTATTGGACTTTTCATGTTGGTTATGATTACTGCAATTAACGGAGTGAGTCAAGAACTATATGAATCAGCTAAAATAGATGGAGCTGGTGAATGGCAGCAATTGCGATATATTACAATGCCAGCAGTATGGCGCCAAACGAAATTTATGGTAATTACTATTTTATATCAATCCTTTGCGGCAAACTTTAGTATGGTGCAAGCGATGATGGGTGATGCCATTAATGAAAAGAATGTTGTTATGGGTATGTTTGTATATAAGCACAGTTTTGACAGCTTATATCCACAGGTTGGATATTCATATGCAGCGGCAGTGATTATGCTTGTCATCACGGTGAGCATTTCGTTATTGGTTAATAGAATTATGTCGAAAGGAGAGGATGAAAGTGAATAAGAAAAGCAAAGTGCCAGAAGCAAAAAGTGCGGTCATAGCTCGCTTTTTCATCCGTATCTTTTTGATTTTATGGAGCCTTATTGTAGCGTTTCCTGTTATTTGGGTGTTATATACTTCATTAAAAACAAATAAAGAATTTTTTGCATCTCCATGGGAACTTCCAGCACAACCACAGTGGGTTAATTTCATAAATGCATGGAACAAAGCCAGTTTTGGGGAATACTTTGTGAATAGTATTTTTACAGTTGTGCTGACTCTGGCAATTACTCTTTTGGTAGTAGGAACAAATGCTTATGTAATTGCGAAGTTTGGTAATCGCTGGATTCGTTCCTTAGAGACTTTCTATATGGTAATGATGATGGTACCGGGTGTACTCATTCTCGTTCCATTATATTATATCGCGGACAGTATGATGATGACCGATTCTTTAGTATGGCTTTCCATTATCTATGCAATTCAGGGAATGCCGTTCTACATATTCATGTTGGCTGGTTTTATCAGAGGAATTCACAATTCCCTATTGGAAGCCGCAACAATTGATGGGGCAAATCAATTTGATATTTTCTTCAAGATAATCATGCCTCTCGTCAAACCATCATTATTCGTAGTGGCGCTTTTAAATGTTATGGGAACCTGGAATGAATACGTAACAGCATTGACGTTTATTCATGATCAGACAAAATATACGATTGCAATTGGTCTGTCTTACTTGACCAATTCGGGTACATATGATGTAGACTACGGAAGAACTTTTGCAGGCTTGGTTATCGCTTTGGTTCCAATATTAATTCTTTATGCGTTATTCCAAAAGCAAATACAGAATGGTGTGGCATCTAGCGAAGGCGTAAAGGGGTGATTAAATGAAGAAAACGGTAGCAGTAGCAGGACTTGGACAACGTGGGTATCGCATCTATGCAACCCTTTTTCATAAACTGCCTGAACGTGTACAGATTGTGGCTGTGGCAGATACAGATGCTGATAAGGTGGCAGAAGCAAGAGAAACTCTCGGGATAGATGAGAATAATTGTTTTTCTAGCGCAGAAGAACTCTTAGAACAACCGAAACTTGCGGATGCGCTCGTGATTGCTACACTAGATCAGCAACATGTACCACAGGCAATCAAAGCTTTGGAGAAAGGTTATGACCTTTTATTAGAAAAGCCGATTTCCGGAGATAAAAAAGAGTGCCAAGAGATTTTAGAAGTTGCTGAGCGTCTGAATCGAAAAGTAGTAGTATGCCACGTACTTCGCTATTCACCATTTTACCGCAAGGTGAAAGAGGTGTTGGATAGTAAAGTGCTTGGAGAACTCATGAATATCCAGGCAATTGAAAACGTGGGTTATTGGCACTATGCACACAGTTTCATCCGTGGTAATTGGAGAAATAGTGAAGAAACCACACCGATGATTATGCAGAAATGTTGTCATGATATGGACCTTATGGTGTGGCTGACAGGAAGAAAGTGCGAGAAGGTATCTTCCTTTGGAGACCTTGGTTATTTTCATAAAAAAAATGCACCGGAGGGTGCAACAGCGTATTGTATGGGAGGCTGTAAGGCGAAGAAGAGTTGCCCATATGATGCGGAAGAATTTTATATCAATCATCCGACCCAAGGAGTTGCCAATGGCAACACAAGCTGGCCGGTGAATATGATAGAGCAATATCCGACAGTGGAGAATGTACGTGCGGCACTTCCGAACCACCAGTATGGTCGTTGCGTCTTTCATTGTGACAACAATGTAGTAGACCATCAGGTGGTGAATCTGGAGATGGAAGGCGGACTGACTGTGAACTTTACGATGACAGCGTTTACGGAAGAAATCAGTCGTTATAGCAAATACATGGGAACACATGGTCAGATGATTGCAGACATGAAGACAAATATCATCGAGGTAGAGCGTTTTGGTTATCCGAAGGAAATCATTGACCTTGGTGGTATGGAAGGACATGTCGGACACGGTGGTGGAGATGAAGTCATTGTGTCAGATTTTTTAGATTATCTAAATGGAAAAGAATGCACGGGAATTACTTCGATTAGAGATTCATTGGAAAGTCATTTTATCTGTATGGCAGCAGAGGAATCCAGAGTCAATGGTGGAAAGGTAATTTCCTTGCAAGAATTTCGGAAACAGAGCGTTTCAGAAGGGAGAGAATGATGAAAGTTTTGAAACGATTTTTAGCGATTGTATTAACTGTTTGTATGGTGGCAGGGGTATTTTTGAATATGCCTAAGGCTGAGGCGGCAGGGGATACAACGATAAGTATTGAAAATAATAGTTTTAATAGTTTCTTGAGTGGCGGATTACGTTGGTGGGATGAAGGTGACGCTGATGGGGTGACAACCTTTTCGCATGCTTTAGGTGATTACCTAATTATTAAACGTAGTAAAGAAGCGTCTTCTTCTATGCATGTTCTAAATTCACAAGTTGGTTCATTTGAGCCATACCAATTGTATGAACTGAGTTATCGTTACTATGGACGAGAAGGAAGCATGGAGATACAACCGCTCATCGTTGGAGAGAATGCTGCGGGCAGCATATGGAATTATCACGCGGAGCAATCCATTAGTAGTGCATCGACATCCGATTGGGTAACAGCTAAAATGTATTTTGTAGTTCCTGATTGGGATAGTATGAATGTAGGGTTTGTGGCTACCGGTGCAGCAGGAACTTGTTGGATTGATGATGTGACCCTTGTTAGAAAAGATACCACTGCAACGCATACCAATGACAGTTTCCAAAATGGTATGAATGGATGGAATGTTTCAGGAGCAACGGCTTCTGTGAGTGCAGAACATTATCATGATGGTGATAATAGCAGTTTATTCTTGAATTGCAATAATTATTTGACTGACATGTCAGTGACACCAACTGCACCGATGACGGTGACTGGAGACACAAGTTATACACTTCGCGCCTATGTAAAGAGTCAAAATACAGAAAAATCTACGATTAGTATGGACGTAGAGGTATATAGTGCGGATGCAGGAAAGTATGAAAAGCATGAAGGTGCAGAATACATCTTGAATGCAGAAGATACTTTATCTGGATGGACTGCAATTGATGTACATATGCGTGGTTTGGATGCAGAGAAA
>JAZRPT010000081.1:0-5601 GCA_045649385.1 Faecalimonas sp.
CTGAGCAAGTAGTAAGTCTTGAAAAGGCAATGTGGCCGATGAAACTCTCTGATACGAATATACCGTGCTTTGTAGTACCCATAAGGGCGGACTATGCAGTTCAATTGTTTGATGAAAAACTTTATAATCAGGAATTCAGCTTGTTTGAAAATGATAAACCTGAACCTGCACTAAGCATCGAAAATGCCTATTTTAAGACAGAAAAGCTTAGTGTTCCACAGGCACCGGCAAGAATCTTATGGTACGTGAGTTCTTCGAACTACATTGGGACGCCGGCAATCCGTGCGTGCTCTTATTTGGATCGCATAGAAAAGGGTACAGCAAAAGAATTGTTTGAAAAGTACAAACGGCTTGGTGTTCTGGAATGGAGAGATTTGCAAAAGCTGAGCGAAAAGGGAAATGTGGCAACATATGTTTTCAGCTATACAGAGCTGTTTGATAATCCAGTAGGGCTCGATGAGGCTCGAAGAATAATGGCAAAGCCTAAAGAAACATTCCAATCTTTTTGTACTATTGACGAGGAAACATTCCTTCGAATATATCAGGCAGGAATTCAAGGAGAAAATCATGCACGATAAAAAATATGTTCTAATGTCGATCAAACCGGTCTACGCCGAATTGATCAAGTCCGGACAAAAAACTATTGAATTAAGACGGATTGCTCCGAAAGTAAATACGGGAGACATTCTAGTTATTTATGAAAGTTCGCCGGTGAAACAAGTAACATCGTTCTGTGAAATTGAATCAATAGTTGTGACAGAGCCCAGTAAATTATGGGAAATTGCTAAAAATACAGTTGGACTAACGTATGATTCCTTTGTAAAGTATTTTGACAGAAAATCACAGGCCGTGGGCATTAAATTGCGTAAAGTGCAAAGACTGAATGATCCCAAAGAACTCTGTATTATTTCTAAGGATATGAAAGCACCACAAAGTTACAGATACTTGACACAGGAACAGTTTCAAGGATTAACAGAGTAATGAATAAGCCGAGAATTCTCAAAAGCCTAATGAGAATTCTCGTCTTATTTTTCTGGGAAAGTTCTTAACATTCGAAAAAACAATGTAGAAATAGGGTAACATTGAATTATTAATTTCGGTATGATAGAATTAACAAAAAATGGAACATTGTAGTTTCAAATTTTTTAAATGAATACCTTTTAAGCCTTTTACATATTTTGACTTGTAAATAAGCGTAATTTTAGGGGGTTACTTATGAAAATACACACAATCAGTAGCTTGGCGAGAGACCAAGCGGACCTTTATTATGTAGGCGGCTGGAGAGGCGATTCGGACAATATACCTATATATCATGCAGATACTCCTCATGCATTTAACCGTGCGATAGGTTATGCGCGATATAAGAATTCAGCAGCAGGGACGGTACTTTACAGAGGTCAGAATAAACTTCACCCCAGCCTATTACCGAGTGGTGCTCGAGGAAAAAAGCCTGCAGTGCCTGATCAAGTATTTGAAGCGGTATGCAACGATGAGCCACTTTCAAAGTTTTTAGGATTAGAACGCTTAGAGATTAAAGGGTGGAGAGAGTATAATTGGATGTTGGTTGAGGCGGTACTACAGCATTATGGTGCGAACACCTATTGTATGGACTTTGTTGATAACCACTGGTGCGCATTATGGTTTGGCCTCTATCGTTTCTATAACAATCATTATTTTAGACGTAAGGATGATGGTAACCTGTATGTTTTCTTATATGTGGCAGAAACAGAAGGTGCTTGTGTGGGCGGCATGTATATTGGAGAGGACACATACACTGTTGATTTGAGAAAAGCATTGCCGTCTACATTTCAACGTCCTGCATCACAGCATGGATGGGTGGTGCGAGCAAAAGAGCGTAAACCAGTTAGTATGGACGAGCGAGTTATCGGTATTATAGAAGTAAGTGTAAATGATGCAAGTACATGGCTAGGCGATGGTGCGCTATTAAGCGAATCGAATTTCTTCCCATCATACATAATAGATCAAGGATATAAAGTGTTACTATCGAGTCAGTTTAGGTCAGGTCTAGATGCTAATAAAACATGTGTTTTGCCAAGTAATACGATCTGTAAC
Organism: Faecalimonas sp.; assembly: GCA_045649385.1. Taxonomy (GTDB): domain Bacteria; phylum Bacillota; class Clostridia; order Lachnospirales; family Lachnospiraceae; genus Faecalimonas. The sequence continues at coordinate 2,074 of JAZRPT010000081.1, forward strand.
TATCATGTTAATGAAATGATATATTGCTCGAATTTCTTGAAGGTTTTAAATACTAGAAAAATAAAGACTTTTCCTAAGGATATACATGTAAATAATCCAATAGATCTTTTTGAACTTCTCTTGAATGTCGGTTGGGACAAAGATACATGTGCAGCAAATACAAATTGGAATGAGCAAAGACCGTATGTTGGACAAAGTGCAGCAACGGCTATTCTGTTGCAACGTTGTTTTGGCGGCGATATTTGTCTGACGACTTTTGGTACCAAAGCACACTATTTTAACATTGTTAACGACATTGTTGTGGATCTTACAAGAAGCGAACTACAAAATGATCAGGTGAAGAAGTGTTATGATCCAGAAAAATACACAAAGGTAAAACGATGGACAGGACAGGTTTATCATAAGAATAGGGACCTGGTTGATCGTCTTATTCAGAACTGCAAGAATCATTCAATCTGAAATTACACAGATAATGATTACCCCATGTGGTTCAATCCATTAGGCAATAAAAGATAGGTGACTCGATATGAAAGTCGGACGTAATGATCCATGTCCATGTGGGAGTGGAATGAAGTATAAAAAGTGTTGTTTGCGCAAAACTGACGAACAGAGGTTAGCAGAGGCTATTGTAGATTCTAATACAATAACCAAGAAGGAAAGATTCATCAAGCAGTGCCTCCATCCAAATCATGATGAATGCCGTGGGGGAATCATTAAAGCCCATGCGATTCAGAATAACCGTATATTGCGCCGAATTGCTGAAAACGGGCATGTTATTACATTGGATGGAACATCTAATTTAATTTTTCAGGATGCGCAGACAAAAGGCAGAAAAATTGCAACGGTGTTTACGGGGTTTTGCTCATACCACGACAAAGTTCTATTTCAAGATATTGAGGATTATGATTTCACTGCAACAGCAAAACAGATCTTTTTGCTTACATACAGAACAATGTCTTGGCACTATCATAAAAAGCAAGAACAAGACAGAAGCACACAGGTATTTATCCAGAACATGGCGGCTAGAGGCTTTGAATTACCTGATATAGAGGAATCCCGTTTATGGTTAAAGGGCTTGGAATTGGGTTTGTCTGATAACGCAATCAAAAAAAAAGAATTCGACGATGCCCTGTTAAATAATAAGTTTGACAGCGTTTGCTATTGCATTTGGGAGTTGCCATATGAAGTACATTTTGCGGTATCAATGCAATACGAGCCATCCTTTGATATTCTAGGAAATCAAATTAGTGATTATGAGAGTGACGAATACTTGCCAAGTATTTTTCTCAATATTTTCCCAGCCGAAGGCAAGTCGTTCTGCATCTGGTCTTGGCTTGCAACTGATAATGATGTTTTTTGTCACTTTGCGGAACAGTTTATGGCCCTAGCGGTAGTCAACCGTGAAAACTACTTGAACAATAAGTTACCAGCGTGGACAGATTCGATTGTTATCTCTCCAACTCTATGGAACAAATGGGGCGAGAACATTCAGCAAGCTCTCATTACCCATGCGAATTTCGGAGGCATATTCCAGGTGCATGAGATAGAAGATGGCGGACATCCATATGAGTATATGGAAACACCATGGAATCTCTTTGAGCCGTTGGCACCGGACAATAATTAATATGACATGTATGGCTTTGCGTTGATGATTTGATCCATAGACGAAGAAAGGAAAAACAATGGATAACATAGGCATCTTTTCTGATGAGGCTTTGTCGGATTATGAAAAGACAATATATGGTATGGCGATTGCATTTAGCTGTAGTGGTACCTATACAATTAAGAATGAAGACATTTCCGAGATTGCTGTAATGCTTTGCTTGAACGATGATCTTCTGCGCAAAGCATTGAATTTATGTCCAGATGGATACTTTCCGTGTAAGATGATTAAGATGGGGGATGAATTCTTTCCCCGTGATATGTTTGAAAACGCTGATTTATTTGATGCTTTGGTAAGGGTATATTTCATATATAAAAACCTGAGTCAGATATCAGATGGAACAACCTATGAGTCAATCTTACATAACTATCAACTGTTTCAGGATAGTATTGGGGAATTTGCAATATTGAACATGATCACATCAACTTTTGAGTGCATGAGAAACGATTGCTATTCATTAAGTTATGCTGTATTCAATAATGGGAGTTATCAGCCTAAGGAGCAATTAAACCTTATACACTTGGCACTGCTCGAGGACTACGATAGTATACTTGATAAGAACTTCATACAGTTTCTTTGTAGGGTGATGAGCTATGAACTTATCACTAGAGTTAATTCATTATACTTAATCCTGATAAATCAGATCGTTAAGCATTCGTATTTTTTAAATGAAAAAATCAAAGCAATAGCAAGCGAGATGTACTACTATTTGTTGGGATTGGCACAAAATGCGAGAGTTATTTCTGTGCAGACAAACTACTTGCCGCCGCTTCATACAGACGCACCTGAATCAAGAGGCAGGTATGATAATACTACAAGATTGCAAGTCCTGTATGGATATGAAAATTTTGATGCTTATTTCTTGCGGTTAGATCTAGCTCACAAAGGACAGGGATTTATTCACTATAATAACAAGTCTCCGGGGGGGATAAAGTGTTGCCTGTTTACTAAAAGAGAATATGCTACAATTGTAGATAAAAATCCTCAGGCAGAGGCTTATTTCATTGAATATGAGGGGCGATATGCTCTAAAGGAACCTCACAATGTTGAACTGAAAGATAAGCCTTCTGCGGAACTGTATGAGATGATTCGGAAGGAAAAAGAACACGCACAAGCATTCGAAAACACCTATGATGAAAACAGTGTTGTAGAATTCATTAATACTATCGCATCCATGCTACCGAACGTTTGCAGGGTACGTATGGATGTAAATGAAGAACATGCCAAGTGGTGTTTTCAATATGAAAAAATCATGTTTTACTCGGTTTTGCTTGAAATAGCGATTCTATCCGGAAACAATGCTGATGTAAAGAAAATGTTGGAACATATAGCATCCGCAGCGACGCGATATGGAATTATCACGGAGGGAACAGAGGATGAATATGCGAGTGTGGAAAGTGTGTGCTTGATAATTGATGAGGTGAAAGCAAAGATTGCACTATATCAAGATTTATGATACATATACGTGGATGGCATTGTCGAAACTTGCGAACGAATTATTTGAATTTTCTAGCGTTTCTAGGTTGAAAGCAGGCCTAAAAAAGTGACATCTAAAGTGTACACTAATAACAAACAAAACACGACTTGTTTCGACAAGTCTTTTTTTTGTTTGGAGATATAGGACCGACAGATTTGAAAAACTAAATGCAGATGTCCGGTGGACATCTGCTTGCCGCCAGCTCGATGGCGGCAACACAATAATTTTCATTCGCTTCAGCGCAAGAAAATGCAAACAAATCTGGCCGGTACCTGTCCCAATATACGTACTGCGGCACCCTTTTGGGTCCCGCCTTTGCTTTTTTACTGGCAGGAGCCGCAGTTTTGGGCGTACCGAACCAAGCATGCGGTTGCAGTTAAAGTCAGTG
>JAZRPT010000082.1:0-2222 GCA_045649385.1 Faecalimonas sp.
TCTATATGAATGAAATGGGCAATGTTATTGCCGTGACGGAATCTGAAGATGGGTCGACGGTAGATTTGCGTTTCCATGATGTAGACCCAGATGCGGAAAATATTAGTTGGTCGGTTATTGAACAGGATAATACGTTGTTGGATGCGGGACCTTCTTCTAAAATTAGTTTGTCGGTTACAATACCACATATTGGAATTACAGGAACGCTGGAAGGTGAACGAGACGTTGATGTTGCTGACGATAAGTTGTCGGCAACTGGAACAATCTCGTTATCGGCGTCGCTGGGGGTGGAGACAAAGAAAGAATCTATCAGTTTTGGTGGCACTATTGAGGCTGTAGACGAGGTTGAATATGATTGTAATACTCGTACTAAAAATGCAAAAAAGGTAAAGCGCAGTGGTTCCTTAAGCTTTAGTGTAAAATCAGAAAAATTGCCAGGTGTTTTAAGTGGTCTAAATTGGATTAAAAAAATACTGAAAAATATGTGTGGGATTAAGTTAATATTTGGCTATACCGCTAGTGGTGAATTATCTGCTTCGAATGAAAGTATTGGGGGGGCTTTTTCCGCTGGAATATATGCGAGAAACTATAAGACTAATAAAAATAAATTTTCCGGATCTGGAACTTTGAGCGCTTCTTTTACGTACTCTTCTAATTCTGGGTTTGATTCAGACGTCTCAGTTAAATTTTCCATTTCCGGAGAGTGTGAAGTTAATTTTTTCTTATTTAAGAAAAGTATCTCTTTCAGTGCTTGGGCTTCATACAGCTTACAAGATGGTTGGGATTATGATGCAGATTTTGAGATTGTTAAAGTAGAAATTTCATCTCCTAAAGTGTTGCAAGTAAGTGATGTTGTCGATATAAATAATAGAATATATCAATATGATGATGTAATTGTCGACGCTTATGCTCCGTCCTCTTATGTGTCGGCTTATGTGTATTTATTGGATACTGGTCATTTGGAAATACAATATTATAATGCACAGACCGGGGCTCTTCTGTCTGATTTAAATCAAATAGAGATAGAGGAAAGTACATTGTTGAAAGGTTGGTCTAATGTGGAGTATTTGTCGACTGCTTCAGATGGACAAAGTAATGTTTATATTGCTGTAGAAGGTTATACGTTAAAGGAAGAAGAATTTAATGCAGCGTTTGAAGATGATGCTGCGTATACATTCGAAGAGTTGATTGACAAAAATCGTTGTATAGAGACTGCTATTGTTAATCAACAAGGCGAGACTAAATTGCTTGATTCGACTAATTTGCAAGCGTATAGTTGGAGTGGGGCGTTGTATGATGTTACTACTCATACAGGAGAGGTTGAAATAAAATATCTGCAAGAACAAGTCGGAATGATATGGTGCTCTGCTGTAACCGGCTATAATCAGGTTTATTTTTCAGTTTTGGATGATGAAGTATGGACAACTCCGACATTGGTGTTTTCAACTTCTGAGACGATAGAAAATTGTTTCATAGATGAAGTAGATGATTCTATTATCATTTCTTTTGATGTAAATCAAGAAACTGACGATGGTGAGGTGATCACATCTATGGTGTATGAATTGTCAGACGGTGTGTGGAAATTCCAAAACAATCACGAATCGGAAAACGCAGCCATTCTTCATGAATCATATACTAATTACCTTCTCGGTGTAGATGGAAATAATGTGGAGGGGTCGGAGAATTTCGATAATCTATCGTTTAATGGGGGTAATGTAGAAAGTGGTGAATTAGAAGAAATGTTTACAGGTTGGTTAACAGGGAATACTACTAAGTCGACAGAATCTGGTGCTGGTGGGTTGTCTGGATTAATGAGTTTTCTATTAGCTAGTCCCGATTGGTTGAACCAGTACGTAAACGGAGACAATTGCCCAAACAAGGGCTGTCCGGATAATCCTCCTGCTGGGACAATTTGTGGCGATAAGGAATCAGCAATTGCTTCATTTGACCCGAACGACATCTACGGTCCTGCCGGGTATGGAGAGAAAGGGTGGATTAAGAGCCAAGAGATGGCGTTCCAAGTGGTTTGTGAAAACAAGCCGGGAGAGAATATTGCTCACGCTGCTATTGTGACTATTACACAGCAGATTGATAAGGCTTTTGATTATAGCACCTTCCGATTAGGTGATATGATGATTGCCGGAAACTATATTGAGGTGGAGGGCGATGTGCAGAGTTTCAAGACACGTGTGGATTGGACATCCAAACTTGGCGTGTGGGTG
>JAZRPT010000083.1:0-5196 GCA_045649385.1 Faecalimonas sp.
ATCATATTTTACTCTTGCTATACACACTTTTTTGTGCTAGAATACATTTTGTCAGCGGATATGGCGGAATTGGCAGACGCGCTAGATTCAGGTTCTAGTCGGGGTTTCTCGGTGCAGGTTCAAGTCCTGTTATCCGCATAACAAAAAGGAGAATCAAATTTGATTCTCCTTTTTCTTTATCACACACGCTATTCAACCGTCACTACTTTTGCAAGATTTCGCGGTTTGTCCACATCAAAGCCCTTATCTGACGAAACATAGTATGCCAAAAGCTGCAACGCAACCACCGCCGGAAACACCATGAATTTATCGTCCAAATCTGGAAGTAGTACCACATGATAATCTTCTTTTACCTGTTCGGCCAGTTCTTTCTTTATAAAAAGAACCACTTCTGCTCCACGGGCTTTCACTTCCTTAATATTAGACAATTCCTTTGACATTAGTTTTTCTTGTGTAACCAGTGCAACCACCGGAATGCCCTCCGCAATCAATGCAATCGGCCCATGCTTTAACTCACCCGCTGCGTATGCCTCTGAATGAATATATGACACTTCTTTTAGTTTCAAAGAACCTTCTAACAAGGTGGAATAATCCATGCCACGCCCAATCATAAATAAATCTTTTGCTTCCAATACATTTTTTGCAATTACATGGATTTCTTTTCTTCGTTCCAAAACCTGTGAAATAGCCTCCGGAACCCTCTGGAATTCTTCCATATAATGACGAGTTTCTTCCGACGTATATTTCCCTCTGAGAAGCGCCATCTTTGCCACTAAAAGATACATGACTGCCAACTGAGTGGTGTATGCCTTTGTACTCGCTACAGCAATTTCAGGTCCGGCTTCTGTGTAAAGCACATAATCACTTTCACGCGCAATTGCGGAACCACGTACATTTAAAACAGCCAAACATTTTGCTCCTCGTTTTTTGGCATATTTCACCGCCTCCAAAGTGTCTACCGTTTCCCCTGATTGGGACACTGCAATTAACAAGGTATTTTCATCAATGATTGGATCTGAGTACATGAATTCCGATGCCAGTTCCACATCAATACGCATGTGCAACACTGACTTCACTAGGGCCTGTAGCATTAATCCTGCATGCCATGCGGTTCCGCAAGCCACAACACAGATTCTCTTGCATGCGGTCAACGCCTCATCCGGCACATCATCTGCCGTAAAATCAGGCAATCCATTCACAATTCGGTCTTTCACCGTAGCCAGAAATGTGTCCGGTTGCTCCATAATTTCTTTTTCCATATAAAATGGATAGCCATTTTTTCCAAGACTCTGCATTTCCCAATCAAGTGTTAAGAGTTCTGGCTCCACCACATTTCCATCAAAACTGACGAACGTCATCTGGTTTGCATCCATCTTCAAAACCACATGTTCCGGCATTACAAAGTATTGCTTGGTAAATTGTCCAAGAGCCGTCAAATCAGAGGCCAGCATCATTCCTTCTTCACATTCTGCCACAACGACAGGGCTGACGTTTCGAACGGCATAAATGACTCCTGGTTGATCCTCAAACATTATAACAAGGGCATAGGTCCCTTTTAATTTACCCGCCACCTTTTGAATCGTTTTATTTGCATCTCCCTGATAATAATGGTCTAACAAGGCAGCTACTACCTCTGTATCTGTTTCTGAAACCAATTGGTCTTGCAGCTCGTAATCTTCAATCAATTGGCGATAGTTTTCCACAATCCCATTATGAACAATGGTTACTTGTCCACAGCGATGTGGATGGGCATTTTTCTTCTGCACGCCCCCGTGGGTTGCCCATCTGGTATGACCAATGCCACAGGTTGAAGGAATGATTTCCTTCTCACACTCCGTCCTCAAATCGCGCACTCGTCCTACACATTTATCAATACGCACATTGTCTGTCACACTCTCAACACGAGCGATTCCTACGCTGTCGTACCCTCTATGCTCTAACAATTCTAATGAATCAAGCAAAAGCTGTCCCACATCTTTTACTCCTGTGTACCCAACAATTCCACACATAAATATTCCCCTTCTTTATCTACATTTATTTTATTATTCTCCCCAAATGGCTCCCATTATACCGCGCATATTATAACATCAGCAAATAAAAAAGAGAAGAGCATCTCACTCTTCTCTTCTGGTACTTTATACCATTTCTTATTGCAAGCCTTCTTCCACTTGGGAAATCAATACAAGGTTTGCTTCTTCAATCATTGACATCTCAACTTTGTCATAGAAATCATCATATGAATAGGTTGGTCTGTACCATGATTTTTCTCCAAAATATGCATCCAAATCCGGCACACCGAAAATCATTCCGTGACGGGCGAAGATTTCATTTCTAGCCAAGCGTAACTGTTCTTTTGACAATCCTTGCAAATCGGCTCTGGTAAGTTTTCTCGAATTGCTATCCGGTAAAATATATGTAGAATCCTTTTCCACCTGAGTATCCTCGTTCAGAGCATCTTCCTCCTGAGTATTTTCCTCCTGAGTATCTTCCTCCTGGACTACATCCTCTTGTGCATTGTCATCTTGTACATCGTCCTCTTGGATATCATCCTCATTTTGCTCTACCGGCGGTTTATTATCCTTCGGTTCTTCCTTCTTATCACCATTTCCCAATACTAAGATTGCTACAAGGGCCAAAACAGCCAATCCTCCAACAATCGCCGCAACAAGGACAACCTGCTTCTTGTCTAATCCTTTTTTCACGCTATAATTTTGAAGTTCTTCCTTCACAGCGTCTATTCCGTTTTCAGACTCTTCATCAGACACCTTGTCAGACAAATCTACTTCATCTGCAAAAGCCTCTACCGGCAAATCCAATTCCTTGCACAGGCTAGTGTAAAGGTTCTGCGCTACGGTCTCATCCATTGTATTCTCAGCAGCCCATTGTTTCAATGCTTCATACACCATCTGAACCGAAAATTGCACCTTTACCTTATGCTCTTCCTGATAATCCTCCAGCTTCTTGCTGAAGTATTTGTGAATATAATTCAAGCGATTGATGATGACTCCTGCATTGTATCCCATCATAGCTGCAAGCTCTTTTATAGAATACTTGTCCATATAAAACGCAACCAATAATGCGTGATACAAATCCGGAAGTTCCATAAAGGTTTCACAAATTAATTCCTTTGTTTTGTCTGTATCTATGCCCTTACCGGCCTCATATTCTGATTCCAGTAATTCAATTATCTCTGCTTCACGGGCTTTTTTCTTTCTAAACTTCCCACATCCAAGCATATATGTTTGTTTTTCCATCCATGCTTTTGCATTTACATCCGCCACATGTGACTCTGCCGCAAGTAAATACACTTCTTTCACAAGCGCAATTACATCTTCCTCTTTGTTCATAATGCTTTTTGCGCGACAATAAATGGATTGATAAGATTCTAAAAAAACGGATTTAAAATTCTCCATAAACTCTACTCCTTACCCCTTATTTTGAATTTTGTTCTTCTTGCTTCTTTTTCTATCTTGTACATTTCTTCTGTTGCCAGACGTGTCTTTGCAACAATGTCCCCACCTATTTTCGGGAAACAATAATAAGATACCTTGTTATCACCTATACAGATTACATCCCCGATTTCATACCAATAATAATCGGCATACAAACTATAAGATGCGGTCGGTTTCTGACTGTAATTCAATTTCCCGTCGCATCCTGTCAAGAGAAAACCTTCTCTATCGTGTTGAAGTACTCCTTCTCCCACACGGTAAATGCATTTCATATCTACCAGCATACAGATATCTACCGGTACGTTCAATTCATATGTACCATCCAAAATTTCTTTACGAACGCATTCTCTCTCCCATTGATACCAATCCGGCACATGGTCAAATTTCGTATCTCCGTCCTTGGCTTTTAAATAGCCATACTCCGTGAGTTCGTATTCTTTTCCACATTCCTCACATATCAGCACTGCACCCGTGCCAAGCATTTTCCCTTCGGTCATACAGTGAGGGCATTTATACAATACTCGATTGAGTCCTTCTGCGCGTTCTGCATCCGGAATTAAAATCTGATTTTCCTGCTGCCATGCAAAATTATCGAAATCAAACTCTTTATTGATGATATCATTAATGTCATCCGCGCCCTTTACGGTCACGTCGTCTGCTGAAAGTACATATTTAATATCCGCAGATACTTGTACTTTTCGTTTGCGCAAGCAATTATATAAAGGCTGTCTTGCAAATGCACCATAGGTCCGAATCACAACAACCGGTACGCCCAACATCTTAATACAACGTCCGATACTGTCCGGAAGCGGTGTTGCGGTTCCATCAAAGCTATAGCTAGCCTCCGGAAACATTACAACAGAACTTTTTAAATCCTTTACACAATACAACATATCCCGAATCAGTTTCGTATCTGTCACAAATTTCCTCGTCGGAATACACCCTATCAGACGCATCAACCATTTCATAATTCCCATAAAGGAATCCACAGTTGCAACAATATTAAATCGCCTTGGAAATAGCATAGATGCTACAATTTCTAAATCAATGAAGCTGGAATGATTCATTAAAATCAGACATGGTTCGTCTGGTTTCAATCTTTCCATCCCAATTCTGTTACACTTGAAATGCGTTGCCGCCAAATCAAAACTGGAAACAATTTTTAAAAGTACACGAAAGAACATACTTTGCTTCATTGGCTGAAACTGCTTCTCTTTCGGCAAAGCAATGACTTCTTCGTATCTTTTGTCTTTTACTGTTGTTTTCATCTTTCACTCCGTTAAATTATAATAACTCCATTTATTGTATCATGTTATTGGTAGAAATTCTATTGCAATTTAGGAATTTCTTGCCTTTTGTAAGAATTTTACGGTGCAATTAAACAGTTCGCAAATCTACACCGCATTTTCAAGCCTTAAAACAAAAAAGCCCAGAAACCTTTCGTTTCTGAGCTTTAATGCGGATGACAGGAGTTGAACCTGCACGGTCGCCCACTAGAGCCTAAATCTAGCGCGTCTGCCAATTCCGCCACATCCGCATATCCATATGAAATTATGGAATAAAAAACACCAACCGAATTTGTGGTTAGTGTTTCAATGAAGCATCGGGGATTCGAACCCCGGACAACTTGATTAAAAGTCAAGTGCTCTACCGACTGAGCTAATGCTCCATACTGGGCTAGCTGGATTCGAACCAGCGACTGCAGGAGTCAAAGTCCTGTGCCTTACCGCTTGGCGATAGCCCA
>JAZRPT010000084.1:0-28658 GCA_045649385.1 Faecalimonas sp.
TATAAAAGAGTATAACAGAGTTAGTTATGTTTTATATTTTTAGGAGGAAATACCCATGAACAGAGTAGAATTAGTAGCAGCTATGGCTGACAAAGCTGGTTTAGCTAAAAAAGATGCAGAAAAAGCATTAAAGGCTTTCACAGATGTTGTAGCAGAAGAATTAAAGAAAGGTGAAAAAATCCAATTAGTTGGATTTGGTACTTTCGAAGTAAGCGAAAGAGCAGCAAGAGAAGGAAGAAATCCTCGTTCTGGCGAAACAATGACAATCGCAGCTTGCAAAGCTCCAAAATTCAAAGCTGGTAAAGCTTTAAAAGATGCTATCAACTAATTTGATAAACATGTTCAAAAAGGGTGTGCTTTAAAAGCACACCTTTTTTTACGATAATCAGAGGAGGGCTATTATGAGATTAGATAAATTTTTAAAGGTATCACGTTTGATTAAAAGAAGGAGTGTAGCCAATGAAGCTTGCGATGCAGGTAGGGTATTGGTGAACGGAGCAGTAGCAAAGGCTTCGGTGAAAGTAAAAATCGGGGATATCATTGAAATCCAATTTGGTACTAAAAGTGTTAAGGTTAAGGTATTGGATATTCAGGATACAACGAAAAAAGACGAAGCGAAAGATTTATATGTCATAATCGGAGACAACCTTTCATAGAATGTAAAAAAAGAAAGGTTGTGAAGATTTGGAAGAGAGACAAGTACCAAAAGCGCATAAATTAGTAATCAATAATAGAAAAACAAGTATGGTGACAGGAGTGCTGGATGTCCTGGCGTTTGATTTGAATGAAATTCTGCTTGAGACAGAACAGGGTATGTTGATGGTAAAGGGCAAGGATTTGCATGTAAATCGTTTGACTTTGGAAAAGGGAGAAGTAGACCTGGCCGGTCACATTGACAGCGTAGCATATTCGGATGTGTCACATAATCACAAGAAAAATGAGAGCTTGTTCACAAAGCTGTTTAAGTAGCCTATGATTGTAGGGGTTGAAAAAGAATTGTTTATTTTTTTGCAGGCTATTTTGGCAGGCAATATGATTTATTTGGCGTATTCCGTGATTCGGGTGATACGAAGATTATGGAAACATAACCTGTTTTTTGTTTCGTTTGAGGACTTGCTTTTCTGGATTGCTACGGGAGTATATCTTTTTATAAAAATGTATCAGACCAGTGACGGAAGTATACGGTGGTACTTTGTAATTGGAGTAATGCTTGGTGGAGTAGTCACGCATCTCCTTTTTATTCGAGTTTCAAAAAAATATCTTGCGAAACGAAAGAAAAAGGAGTAAGATAAAAGTGCTATTACATAATAGTTGGGGTTTAGGGTGAGTATAACATGAAGAAAAGAAAAAAGAGAACTACGCGTACGCGTCGCGTGTTGCAGCACAAGCTTAGTATTCTCTTAATATCCAGTGTGGTTTTAATTCTCGGAGCAACACTTTCTGTGGCGAGCATTTCTTCTCGTGCGAAGAATCAGAATTTAAAGTCGCAGGAAGCGGAGTTAGAGGAGCAATTGGAAGCAGAGAGACAACGTGCGGAAGAAATTGATGAATTAGAAGATTACGTCGGAACAGATGAATATGTGGAAGACGTTGCAAAAGATAAATTAGGATTGGTATATCCAAATGAGATTCTGTTTGAAGCAGAGCCATAATGATATTACAAATGATAGCTTTAGAAAATCTTGTCGGTTTTCTAAAGCTTTTTTTGTGTCATGACAAATATTGATAAAGGGAAGGAATGCTATGAAGGAACTGGAAATGAATCCCTATGTGGTGCAAATTGATAAGTTTGTGACTTCTTTGGGGAAACTGTCAAATGCTTTTTTAAAATTGGAGGAACCAAGAGAAAGCCTCACAGAAGATGAGTACCAGGAAATATGTAACGAGGTAAGAGAACGGGCATGCAAGCACTGCGAGAGAAAAGAGGTTTGTTTTTCCCATGAAATGTTGCGGGAGGTGCTTTGTACCATTGAGAATTATGGGGCAGAGCTCAATGTGGAAACAAAACGCAAAATGCAGAAAAAATGTGTAAATGCACCAAAGTTTTTGAAGGTCACGGTGGATGTATACAAAAACGAAAAACAAAGACAGGCATGGAAACAACGCATGTCTGAAAATCGTCAGGGATGTGCAGTTCAATTGGATACGTTTGCACAGATGATTCAACATTCCACGCGGGAGCTGGATGCAAGTATTTTTGAAGATGAACATTTGGCAAAGAAAATCAAAGCTAAGTTCTCTAGAATTGGACTAAAACTTTTAAGTACAGTTTTCTTTGTGACAAAAGATGGGCGCTATGAGATACATGTGACAGTTAAGACCACAGGTGATGGGTCTGTTGCCACAAAGGATGTTGCGAAATTGATAGCAGAATGTACCGGAAGGAATATGGTGCTGGGGCGAGAGGAAAGAGTCACAGTAGGCGCAGAATACGGAACCATTGTGTGTGTTGAGAATGTCAAATTTCATACCCTTCAGGGTGTCGCGAAGATAGGAAAAGGCTGCAGTAAAATATCCGGCGATAATTTTTCTATGCTGGATTTGCCGGATGGAAAACAGGGAGTGATTCTGTCGGACGGAATGGGAGCAGGACAAGCTGCTTTCCGGGAAAGCGCTATGGTGGTAGAAGTGTTAGAAGAGCTTTTGAGCGCGGGATTTCCGGAGGAAACAGCCTTACAGATGCTGAATACAGCCTTGGTAATGGGGCGGGAAGAAGTACGGTTCTCCACAATCGATATGAGTGTTTTTGATTTGTACACAGGAAAATGTGCCCTTATGAAGTCTGGGGCATCTACAACCTTTTTGAAACGAAAGGGGAAGGTAGAAAGACTCAAATCTACCAGTCTGCCTCTGGGTGTAATGTCGAAATTGGATGTGGATAAATGGGAAATGCAATTGGAGTCCGGTGAGATGGTTGTCATGGTTACGGACGGGGTTATGGATGCACTTCCGGTTGGGGAGCAGGATTTCCTGATGCAGATGATTATAGAAGGAACGAAAATTCAAAATCCAAAGGAGATGGCACATCATATTTTGGAGCAAGTTCTGAAATGTTCCGGGGAGGTGCCGTTGGACGATATGACAGTCCTCGTTATTGGCATATGGAGTCTTGAAAAATAACGTGGAATAAGATAGAATTGATTTCATGAAAGATAAAGTTAGAAATTACATTGAAAAGTGGCAAATGCTACAAAGTGAAGATTGTGTGATTGTAGGCGTATCGGGGGGAGCAGACTCCATATGCCTTCTTTGGATGCTCGCAGACATGCAAAAAGAGATGGGTTTTCGAGTGGTTGCTGTCCATGTCAATCATGGGCTTCGAGGCGTGGAAGCGGATGCAGATGAAATGTATGTTAAAAAGTTCTGCGAGCAACTTGGAATTCCGTGTGAAACTTATCGTGCAGATGTGGAATTAATTTCTAAAAAGTGGAAACAATCTACTGAGGAGGCAGGCAGAGAAGTTCGAAGGACATGCTTTGAGGAAACGCTGGAAAAGCATCATGGAACTAAGATTGCACTTGCCCATCACCAAAACGACAATGCAGAAACATTTATGTTGAATTTGGCTAGAGGTACCGGACTGAGAGGACTCGGTGGAATTTCCCCGGTGAACGGCAAAGTGATTCGACCGTTGTTGTGTTTGAAACGGGAAGAAATTGAGGACTTTTTAAAAGAAGAAGGGATTCCTTATTGCAATGATTGTACCAATCAAAGTGACGGGTATACGAGAAACCGTATTCGAAATCACACAATTCCATATTTACGGGAACAGGTGAATCCGAAAGTGATAGAGCATATGAACGAGACGATGGAACAGATTCGTCAGGTGCAGGAGTTTTTGGAGGAACAGGTAGAGGTATATTGGGAGAAAGGTGTGGTAAATGAAGGACCGGGATATTTGATCTTGGAAGACATTTATTTACAGACACCGGAGGCAATAAAGCCCTTGTTACTCAAAAAAGTTTTGATTGCTGTATGTGGAAAGGAAAAGGATTTAGAGTCTGTTCACGTGAAGCAGTTACAAGAATTGCTCCAAAGACAAGTGGGGAGAAAAGTAGATTTACCTTATCAAATGGAAGGAAAGCGAGTATATCAAGGGATCTCCATTTGTTTGAAAGGCAAAGAAGAAAAAGAACGTCTGGATGAAGTTTTTTTTGATGTAAAGGATACAGAGGCCAGATTTGAGATGGGGAATCACGTAATTCACTGTAAGATTATGGAAGAACATGTGGAAAAAGTTAACACGAAACAGTTTAATTGTGATATAATAAAAGGTAATATTTGTATACGTACAAGGAAACAAGGTGATTATATCACAATCCATGAGGATGGCAGGACACAGAAACTAAAGTCCTACTTTATAAATGAAAAGATTCCGCAGGATGAACGAGACCAGATACTTCTTGTTGCGGAGGGAAATCATATCATATGGATTGTGGGGTATCGCACGAATCCCGTATACGAAGTCAAAACGAATACAAAACGTATTTTAGAAATACAAATAGACGAAGGAGAAGATTATGGCAGAGAAGATTAGAGTTTTAATTTCAGAGAAAGATGTAGATGCAAAGATTGCAGAGATTGGGAAACAAATTAGTGAAGACTATGCAGGTGAATCGGTGCATTTACTTTGTATTTTAAAGGGTAGTGTTTTCTTTACTTGTGAGCTTGCAAAACGAATTACAGTACCGGTTTCATTAGACTTTATGAGCGTTAGCAGTTATGGTGACGGAACTTCGTCCAGTGGTGTCGTAAAGATAGCAAAAGATTTGGATGAGACAATTGAAGGGAAGAATGTTATTGTAATTGAAGACATCATTGACTCCGGACGCACATTGCATTACTTGCTGGATGTTCTTGAAAAGCGAAATCCAAAAAGCATGAAGCTTTGTACACTTCTAGACAAGCCGGAGAGACGAGTGAAAGATGTGAAAGTGGACTATACAGGTTTTGCCATTCCGGATGAATTTGTGGTTGGTTATGGACTTGACTATGCTCAAAAGTATAGAAATCTGCCATATATTGGTGTTGTAGAGGGGCTAGAGTAGGAGGAGTAACAGATTGAATAAGAAAAATAAAGGTGCAGGTGGTTTCCCTACACTGATTATTATTGTGCTTGTTATCGGACTGTATTGGTTCTGGAGTCAAATAAGCATACAGCAGAACAGTTTGTCATATAAGGAATTTACAGATGCTTTAAATGCAGGTGAGGTTGTCTCCGTAGTAGTGGAGCAAAGCAAAGCCGTTCCGACCGGAAGACTGGAATTAGAGATGGCAGACGGTAGTATGAAATATGTGAGTGTTACCGATGTAAATGAGGCACAGGATGTATTGGAAGAAGCTGGGATTAAAGATGTTGAAGTGGAGGATGTACCGGAAGAATCTTGGTTAATGACCACATTAGTACCTACGCTTTTGATTATTGCCGGAGTAGCACTTATATTTATATTGATGAATCGTCCAACCGGAGCCAATGCAAAGGCGATGAACTTTGGACGTAACCGTGCAAAGATGAGCAACCCATCAGACAAACATATTACCTTTGCACAGGTCGCAGGTCTTCAAGAAGAAAAAGAAGAATTAGAAGAAATCGTTGACTTTTTGAAAAGTCCGAAAAAATATATACAAGTTGGGGCAAGAATTCCAAAAGGAGTGCTTTTGGTAGGGCCACCGGGAACGGGTAAAACTCTGCTTGCAAAAGCAGTGGCAGGAGAAGCGGGAGTACCGTTTTTTACCATTTCCGGTTCAGACTTTGTGGAAATGTTTGTTGGTGTAGGGGCATCTCGTGTAAGAGACTTATTTGAAGATGCAAAAAAGAATGCACCATGTATTATTTTTATAGATGAAATAGATGCAGTTGCAAGACGGAGAGGTACCGGTCTTGGCGGAGGCCATGACGAAAGAGAACAGACCTTGAATCAACTCCTGGTAGAAATGGATGGATTTGGGGTGAATGAAGGTATTATTGTCATGGCAGCAACCAACCGAGTGGATATTTTGGACCCAGCCATTTTGCGACCAGGTCGTTTTGATAGAAAGGTTACGGTAGGTCGTCCGGATGTAAAGGGTAGAAAGGAAATTCTTGAAGTACATGCAAAGAACAAACCACTTGGTGATGATGTGGATTTGATGCAGTTAGCACAGACTACCGCAGGATTTACAGGTGCAGACCTTGAAAATCTCTTAAATGAAGCTGCAATTATGGCGGCGAAAGAAAATCGCGCTTACCTCACACAAAAAGACATTCAACATTCCTTTGTGAAGGTTGGCATTGGAGCAGAAAAGAAAAGTAAAGTGGTTTCTGAAAAAGAAAAGAAGATTACTGCTTACCATGAAGCAGGGCATGCTATTTTGTTCCATCTGCTTCCGGATGTAGGCCCGGTATACAGTGTGTCTATTATTCCAACAGGTAACGGTGCGGCAGGTTATACTATGCCACTTCCTGAAAAAGATGAGATGTTCTATACCAAAGGCCAGATGTTACAAGACATCACGGTGTCGTTGGGGGGTCGTGTGGCAGAAGAACTTGTATTTGACGATATTACATCAGGTGCTTCTCAGGATATTAAACAGGCAACAGCAATGGCAAAAGCCATGGTGACGAAGTTCGGTATGTCTCAGGAGCTTGGTTTAATCAATTACGACCATGACAATGAAGAAGTGTTTATAGGAAGAGACTTTGGACATCAAGGCAGAGGTTATGGTGAAGAAGTTGCAGGAAAGATTGACCGAGAGGTAAAACGCATTATCGACGAATGTTATGCAGAGGCAAAACGTATTATTAAAGAAAATAACAATGTGTTGGAAGCATGTGCAGCATTGTTATTAGAGAAAGAAAAAATTACAGGCGAAGAATTCGGGGCATTATTTTATGAATAAAAAAGCATTGTTCAGTGACGGAACCGGTCAGTTTCTGGTTCCGTCTGAACCGAAAGAATTTGAAGATGTTATCATTCGATTTCGTACAGCAAAAAAAGATGTAGACTTTGTGCGCGTAATTTCAGGATCACGCGCATTTGTTATGCGAAAAGCATATACGAGGGATGATTTCGATTATTACGAAGTAAAGTGGAAATTGACAGACCAAAAGGTTGAGTACTGTTTTGAAGTGAATGGCAGAGACGAACATGGTCGTAACGAAGTTGTGTATTACAATCGTTTAGGAGTATCCTCCGTTATTCAACCGGAATATGCATTCGCAATTGTACCTGGTTTTACGACTCCTGATTGGGCGAAAGGTGCAGTGATGTACCAAATTTTTGTTGACCGTTTTTATAACGGAGATAAAACAAATGATGTGGAAACAGGAGAATACATTTACATAGGGGAACCATGTGAACGTGTGACAGATTGGAATAAGTATCCGGCATATATGGGCATTCGTGAGTTTTACGGCGGAGATTTGCAAGGGGTCATGGAGAAATTAGATTATCTGCAGGAGCTTGGCGTGGAAGTCATTTATTTCAATCCATTGTTTGTTTCTCCATCAAACCATAAATACGATATTCAGGATTACGATTATATTGACCCGCATTATGGCAAGATTGTTGCAGATGGGGGAGAACTTCTGGAAAAAGGGCAAATGGATAATCATTATGCCACGAAGTATAGACAACGTGTGACAGCTAAGGAAAATTTGGAAGCAAGTAACCAACTGTTCATTCACTTAGTGGAAGAAATGCATAAGCGTGGTATGAAAGTTATTATTGATGGGGTTTTCAATCACTGTGGTTCTTTTAATAAATGGATGGACAGGGAACGAATATATGAGGGCTCAGAACAATACGCGCGTGGTGCGTATACTTCTGCAGATAGTCCTTACAGAAGTTTCTTTCGTTTTTATAGGGAAGAATGCCAGAACTGGCCATATAACGGAAGCTATGATGGCTGGTGGGGACATGATACATTGCCAAAGTTAAATTACGAGGGTGACACCCAACTGGAAAATTACATTTTGGAAATTGGAAAGAAATGGGTATCTGCTCCGTATAATGTGGACGGCTGGCGTTTGGATGTGGCAGCTGATTTGGGACATACAAATGATTATAATCACAAGTTTTGGAAGAAATTCCGCAAAGTTGTAAAAGAGGCAAATCCAAATGCGATTATTCTTGCAGAGCATTATGGGAATGCAAAGGATTGGCTGCAAGGCGATGAATGGGATACCATTATGAACTATGATGCATTTATGGAGCCTGTGACCTGGTATCTTACGGGGATGGAAAAGCATAGCGATGGACAGAAGCCGGAATTATGCGGGAATGCGGAAGCTTTTGTCAATACCATGAGGTATCAAATGGCAAATTTGCATACGCCGTCATTAATGGTTTCTATGAACGAGTTGTCTAATCACGACCATTCGCGATTTCTTACAAGAACCAATCGTATGGTGGGGCGTGTCAGTCACCTTGGATATGAGGCGGCTGAGCGAAATGTGAATGAAGCTGTCATGCGGCAGGCTGTAGTGATGCAGATGACTTGGATGGGAGCACCGACGGTTTATTACGGTGATGAAGCCGGTGTATGTGGATTTACGGACCCGGATAACCGCAGAACATATCCTTGGGGAAATGAGAATCAGGAGCTTCTTGCTTTCCATAAAGAAGCGATTCGTATTCATAAGCAAAACAGTGCATTAAGAACTGGTTCTTTGGATATTTTATATGGAGAGAATGATGTTGTGGCATATGCTCGTTTTGATGAAGACGAAACGATTGTTGTTGTCATCAATCGTGGGGAAGATAAAAACGAGTTGACTATTCCGGTTTGGCGGGCAGAGGTGCCAAAGCAATGCGAAATGGAACAGCTTCTCTACTCTTATGACACAGGGTATTCTTCAGACCGGGTATTACTTCCAGTGGATGAAGGAAATCTTACCTTGTATATGGGGAAAAATGCAGCGGCAATTCTTCGTTATAAAAAATAGTTGCATTATGAAGGAAAATATGGTATAAACTATTATTGTCAGGTATCAATCTGACATATGGATGGGTTCCCGAGTGGCCAAAGGGGGCAGACTGTAAATCTGTTAGCAACGCTTTCGGTGGTTCGAATCCACCTCCATCCATTCCATAACGGCAATCTTCAATTAGAAGATTGTCGTTTTTTGTTTTAAAAAATTTTATTTCCATAAGATGGCATCATCCCCCTTTATTGCAAAAACCTTATATGTATGATAAAATTTTTCCATAACATAAGGAGAGGTAATTAGCATGGGTTTTGATGGCGTTAAAGGAAGTTTGGGATTTGGTTGTATGCGTCTTAAAATGATAGATGATAAAGTGGATTATCAAGAGTTTAACCGTATGATAGATGCATTTATTGATGCCGGATTTAATTATTTTGATACCGCTCACGGATATATTGACGGAAAGAGCGAAATCGCGATACATGATTGCCTTGTTGCGAGACATAAACGTGAAGATTATGTTTTGGCAGATAAATTATCAGATTGGTATTTTGAAAAGGAAGAAGATATTCTACCACTTTTTGAAAAGCAGTTGGAAAGGTGTGGGGTAGAATATTTTGATTTTTACCTATTTCACTGTCTCACAAGAGTATCATATGAAAAACATAAGAAATGTAATACGTTTGAAATTATAAAGAAACTAAAAGAGCAAGGAAAAATAAAACATATTGCAATGTCTTTCCACGACACTGCGGATATTTTAGACATGATACTGACGGAGCAACCTTACATAGAGGCTGTACAGCTGCAGATAAATTATCTGGATTATGATGACCCAGGTGTGCAAAGCAAGGCTTGCTATGATGTGGCTGTAAAGCACGGAAAGAAAGTAATTGTTATGGAACCGGTGAAAGGTGGATATCTTGTCAATCTGCCGGATAAGGCAATGCAAGTATTTGACCAATTAAACGGTGGCAGTTATGCCTCATATGCTCTGCGCTACGCCGCAAGTTATCCGGAGGTATTGATGGTGCTTTCCGGAATGGGCGATATGAACATGATGCAGGATAATATAAAAAGTTTCACCGACTTTGTCCCATTCAGTAAAGAAGAATTTGAAGCCACAGACCGCGTGCGTGAAATCATTCGAGAAGCAAGGCAAGTACCATGTACAAGATGTAATTACTGTGCGGAAGTTTGTCCGAAAAACATCCCGATTTCTGAATTGTTTTCGGTTTATAACAAGTTCTTGTATGCCAAAATAACTGCAGGGGAGGCAAAAGAACTTTTCCCAAAAGACAGATCAACTGCCGGTGATTGTATTAAATGTGGGAAATGCGAGAAAATTTGTCCGCAAAACATTGATATCAAGCAACATCTTGAAAAAATATCAAAAATGTGAGTTTTAATTATGAATAACAATACTACAACAGCAAAAAACATTTTGATAAAGAATGGTTACACCTGCGTTCTTTATCATGACGGAGTAGGACATCATTCGGAGCTACGAGGGGTTAAGCCGTTAATAGACTTCTTGGAATCAGGAATCGATTTCCATGGTTTTTGCGCTGCTGATAAGACAGTGGGCGCCGGTGCGGCTCATTTATATGTTTTGCTAGGTATCAAAGAGGTATGGGCAAACATAATAAGTGAAGAGGGAAGGAAAATTTTACAACAAAATAATATTAAGGTTATCAGTGAAAAGGTTGTCCCCTTTATTATCAATCGTTCGGGTGACGGAGTTTGTCCTATTGAGACAGCAGTAAAGGGTATCGCTTGTTCCAAGCAAGCTTTTGCAACCATTAAACAAACATTAAAATCTATAAAATAATTTAATTGGAGGTCATTATGAAATTAAATTACAAGAGAACTGTATTAATTGGTATGGCATTTCTGACCATCAGTGCTTTCTGGCAGATGTATGATAATGTAATACCACTGATTTTGAAGAACACATTTGGTTTGGGTGAAACCGTTACAGGTGCTATTATGGCAGCAGATAACGTATTGGCGCTATTTTTACTTCCGATTTTTGGTGCTTTGTCTGACAAGGTAAGAACACCTATTGGTCGCAGAATGCCGTTTATTATAATCGGTACGGTGTTGGCATTTGTATTTTTGATGGTTTTGCCATTTGCAGATAACACAATGAATTTGACTCTATTTGTTGTTGGATTATTTATTCTTTTAATCAGTATGGGTACATACCGTTCCCCGGCGGTTGCATTGATGCCGGACTTAACGCCAAAGCCATTGCGCAGTAAGGCTAACGCCATTATCAATCTGATGGGCGCAGTCGGCGGTGTGTTTACACTGATTATGATTAAAATTCTGGTTGGCAAGGGTGACAGACCAGACTATTATCCACTGTTTTTGACGGTTGGTATTTTAATGATAGTTGGTGTGACGCTTCTATTCTTCACAATTAAAGAAAATAAGCTTCGCCAGGAGATTGAAATTGACGAGGTAGAGGAAACAACAGAAGAAACTTCTGTTGTAAGCGGACCATTGCCGAAGGATGTGAAAAAGAGTTTGGTATTTATTTTGTTGTCGGTTGCATTTTGGTTTATTGCTTACAATGCGGTTACCACAGCGTTTTCCCGTTATGCCACGGAGGTATGGGGCTTAGAAGGTGGCGGATATGCAGATTGTTTGATGATAGCAACGGTTGCAGCTATTATTAGTTACATCCCAATCGGTATGATTTCAAGTAAGATTGGACGTAAGAAAACCATATTAATCGGTATTGTTTTATTGGGTTCTTGCTTCCTGGTGGCAGGCTTGTATCCAACCTACCACATAACTATGGTAATCTTCTTTGGTATTATCGGATTTGCATGGGCCGCAATCGGCGTAAACTCTTACCCGATGGTCGTGGAAATGAGTAAATCGGGAGATGTTGGCAAGTATACAGGTTATTACTATACATTTTCTATGGCAGCGCAGGTAATTACACCGATTCTTTCAGGTGCGTTATTGGAGCATGTTTCTTATAGAACCCTGTTCCCATATTCAGTGACATTTTGTATTCTTGCATTTATTACCATGAGTCAGGTAAAACACGGGGATGCAAAACCGGCTCCAAAGAAAGATATATTAGAAAATTTGGATGTGGATGATTAAAACGAGATAGAAGGTAAAAATTATGGGATGGATTATCGCTTTATTGGTGTTGGTGCTGTTATATATCTTTCTAATAGCGCCAAGAATGATAGGAAAACCAAATCGTACTCCTCTTTCTAATGTTCATTATGCACACAGGGGGTTGTTTGACAACGAAACCTATGCGCCGGAAAACTCTATTGCCGCTATTCAAAAGGCGATAGAAGCAGGATACGGCATAGAGTTTGATGTACAACTGAGCAAAGACAATGTACCTGTTGTGTTTCATGATGCATCTTTAAAAAGAATGTGCGGCGTAGATGGAAAAGTGTGGGAATATACCATAGAAGAATTGCAGAAACTAAAATTGGGCAAATCCAACGAGACGATACCCACATTGGCACATGTTTTGGAAATTATAGACGGACAAGTTCCGCTGATTATAGAATACAAGATGGACCGCGTGAATACGAAAGTGTGCGAACTTGGTAATGCACTATTAGAAAAGTATAAAGGAACATATTGTATTGAATCTTTTCATCCGCTTGCGGTTCTCTGGTATCGCAAGAATAGACCGGATGTGATTCGAGGACAGCTTAGCCAGGATTATGGAAAAACAGAGTATAAAGGAATTCAATATTGGTTGATGAAAAATCTTTTGACCAATTTTGTAACAAGACCGGACTTTATCGCATATCGACATAGTGATGCAAAAAACTTGTCGCGTTGTATCTGTAAATTGCTTGGTGCATTATCGGTGGCATGGACTGTTCGAAGTGAGGAACAGTACCAGAAGGCAAAACCACATTTTGATTTATTTATATTTGACAGTTTTATAATAGGAGATTAGACATGAGAGATGTAAAAATTACAGATTCCATTTTATATGTAGGGGTGGACGATAAAACATTAGATTTATTTGAAAGTCAGTATATTATTCCAAATGGGGTATCTTATAATTCATATGTAATTTTAGATGAGAAAGTAACGGTGATGGACACTGTGGATGCAAGAGCAACTGACGAGTGGCTTGCAAATTTAGAAACTGCATTAGCAGGAAAAACAGTGGATTATTTGGTGGTTTCTCATATGGAACCGGACCATGCATCAAATATAAAAAATTTAATGGACAAATATCCAAATCTCAAGGTGGTTGGGAATGCAAAAACATTTGCCATGATCCCGCAATTTTTTGATGTAGATATATCTGACCGCACAGTTGTTGTAAAAGAAGGGGACACCTTATGCCTTGGGAAACATACACTTCAGTTCTTTATGGCACCAATGGTACACTGGCCGGAGGTTATGGTGACGTATGAACAAACAGAGAAGATTTTATTTTCTGCAGACGGTTTTGGAAAATTTGGCGCCCTTGATGCTGACGAGGCGTGGACATGTGAAGCAAGACGTTACTATTTCAATATTGTTGGGAAGTATGGCGCTCAGGTACAGGCACTTCTTAAAAAAGCGGCAACCTTGGATATTCGCATGATTTGTCCGCTTCACGGACCAATATTAAAAGAAGATTTGGGATATTATATTGGGAAGTATGATGTTTGGAGTAAATATGAACCAGAGGATGAAGGCGTATTCATTGCATATGCGTCTATTCATGGAAATACAGCTAAGGCAGCGAAGAAACTTGCTGAAATGTTAGAAGAAAAAGGCGCTAAGCGTGTTGCTATCGCAGACCTGTCCAGAGATGATATGGCAGAGGCAGTTGAAGATGCATTCCGTCACAGCAAGCTGGTAGTGGCATCCTCTACTTATGACGGAGGCTTGTTCCCTTGTATGGAAGATTTCTTATCACATCTGAAAGCAAAGAACTATCAAAAGAGAACGGTTGCCATGATAGAAAATGGAAGCTGGGCTCCAATGGCGGCGAAAAAGATGCGAGAATATTTTGAAGGAATGAAAGCAATTGAAATCTGCGAGCCGGTAGTTACCATTAAATCTACGATGAAAGAGGATACCTTAAAGGTAATGGGCGAGTTGGTAGAAAAATTAGTTTAAGATATGTAAAAAGAAGCTCTTAAGGTGATACCCTTGAGAGCTTCTGTTATATTCATAGTATTGGAATTATGCTAATTTAGAATAAGCTGCCTCGTCACATACAACTGTTACATCCGGATGTAATTGCAGGATAGAACCTGGTACAGTTGGAGTGATTGGGCCTGTGATACATTTTTGTAATGCATCAGCTTTGTCTGCACCTGATACCACGATTACGATTTTCTTTGCTGACATGATGGTGCCGATACCCATTGTAATAGCTTTACGTGGAACCGCATCAGCAGATTCAAAGAAACGTTTGTTAGCTTCGATTGTTCTTTCTGTTAATGTTACACAGTGAGTGCATTTTTTGAATTCATCAGCTGGCTCATTAAAACCGATATGTCCGTTGTGACCAAGTCCTAATAATTGCATATCAATTCCGCCAAGTTCCTTGATTAACGCTTCGTATCTTGCACATTCTGCGTCTGCATCTTCTGCATTTCCATTTGGAAGGTTCGTATTGTTTTTATCAATATTTACATGATTGAACAGATTGTCATTCATGAAATAATAGTAGCTTTGGTCGTGTGTGATTGGAAGGTCTTTATATTCATCCAAGTTCACAGTGCTGATGTTAGAAAAATCAATGTCTCCATTTTGATTTTTCTTAATTAATTCTGCATATGTACCAATTGGTGTGGAACCTGTAGCAAATCCCATAACACTGTTTGGTTTTAAAGTGATTTGTGCGGCAATAATATTTGCTGCAGCTTTACTCATTTCATCGTAATTTTTAGTTTTAATAATTCTCATTGCTTTATTCTCCTGTTCTTTATATTTTGCGATTGTAACATATATATTTCTAATATATACCAATAATGTGAATTTGGCTATAAGAATTTTTATAGCAAGTCGAAAAAATATAGTTGACAATTCTGAAAATGCGTGATAATATAAAACCCGTGCTGAAGAAACAGTTACATAGGAAAGCCCAGATAGCTCAGTCGGTAGAGCAAGGGACTGAAAATCCCTGTGTCGCTGGTTCGATTCCGGCTCTGGGCATTTAGTCTAAATTAAATAGTTATTATGCGGGTGTAGTTCAATGGTAGAACACTAGCCTTCCAAGCTAGATACGTGGGTTCGATTCCCATCACCCGCTTTTTTTGTACATAAAAAGATATCTTAAGCAAGTCTTAGGGTATCTTTTTTTATTTTCCAGGCAATACTATTACCATATAATGCTATCATTTGCTTGCATCTGTATGGCATAAAAGGAGGAGTACTTACCTATGAATATTAACAAAAAAGTAAGACTATTACCTTGCGTAGTTGTTATCGGAATGCTGATTCTTACAGGATGCCAAAGCAAAGAACAAAAAAGAATTGTCCGAATCGGCCATAATCAATCGGTGAACCATCCCACGCATATAGCCCTGGCTGCGTTTCAAGATTATATAAATGAGCATTTGGGTGACAAGTATGTGGTAGAGGTTTATCCAAATGAACTATTAGGTTCGCAGACCGACATGGTGCAGCTCACACAGACAGGAGCCATTGATTTTTGTATCGCAAGCAACGCCATTTTGGAGACGTTTAGCAAGAACTACGAGATTTTCAACTTGCCTTATCTATTTGCAAGTACAGAGGCGTATCATAATGCCATGGATGATAGTGAGATTACAGATAAAATCTTTACAGCTACAGAAAAAGCAGGATTTCTTGCGGTGACATGGCTAGATGCAGGTACAAGAAATTTCTACACGGTGAAGAAACCAATTGAAAGTCCGAAGGATTTAAAGGGGTTGAAGATTCGTGTGCAGCAGTCGCCAACCAATATAGAGATGATGAAACTACTCGGTGGCTCCGCAACTCCGATGGGATTTGGGGAGGTGTATACAGCACTGCAATCTAATATTATTGATGGTGCAGAAAATAATGAACTGGCTCTGACGGATAATGGGCATGGAGATGTATGCAAATATTATTCTTACGATATGCATCAAATGGTTCCGGACATCTTAATAGGAAATCTTGCATTTATAGAGGAACTTAGCGAGGAAGAAAGAAAAATCTTTGAAGAAGGATATAATCTTGTGAATAAAATCCAGCGAGAAGAATGGGTAAAAGCGGTGGATGCAGCTAAACAAAAGGCGGCAAACGAACAGAAAGTACAGTTTATTTATCCGGACCAAGAACCGTTTAAGCAGGCCTGTTTGCCATTGCATGAATCCGTTCTCAAACGGAATACAGAAATTCAAGAGATTTACGACAAAATTCAAAAATACAATGAATTATATCCGTCAAAAGCAGAGTAGGAGGAAATCTCAATGAAACAGTTACGAAAACTATTAAATCATACATTAAATGTGCTGGCGGGAGTGAGCTTTTTGGCCATGGTGGGGTTGACTTGCTGGCAAGTGCTCACAAGATATGTTTTGCAAAATCCATCTTCCTGGTCGGAGGAGTTGGTATCCTATTTGTTTGCGTGGATGGCACTGTTTGGTTCGTCTCTTGTGACTGGCGAGCGTGGACACATGAATATTCCCATTGTTGTGGAACGGATGGGAGAAAAGGGCAGAAAGTTTTTTGCAATCTTCGCGGAACTTGTAGCCCTTGCATTTTCGGGAGTTATATTGGTGTACGGAGGAATTCAGATAACCAGTCTGGCAATGGGGCAGATGACCTCATCTCTTGGTCTTCCCATAGGTGTGTTCTATATCATTCTTCCACTTAGCGGCGTACTCAATATTGTTTATACCATTTTAAATATAGTAGATATCGCTACTGATTCAGAAGTAGTAGAAGGAGAGGTGTAGCATATGGCAATGCAGGCTTTGGGAATTATCTTGGTTGTCTTAATTGTATTGCTTGTGATTGGTGTTCCGATTTCATATGCAATTGGTATCTCCTCACTGGCGGGCATTCTCCTTGTTGTACCGCTTGATGTTTCGGTTTTAACCGCAGCACAGAGAACCTTTGTGGGAATGAGTAAGTTTAGCTTGACCGCAATACCGTTCTTTATTCTGGCTGGAAATCTTATGAATCAGGGTGGGATTGCGAAAAGGTTAGTTAATTTTGTGCTTGCTATTTTGGGGAAACTTCCAGGGTCCCTTTTGGTTACAAATGTAGGTGCAAACGCATTATTTGGAGCTATTTCCGGTTCTGCTTCAGCTGCCGCAGCGGCGGTAGGGAGTATGGTACGTGATGGAGAAGAGGAAGAAGGATATGACCCTGCTGTATGTGCAGCAACAAATGCAGCTTCAGCACCTTCCGGACTCCTTATTCCCCCATCCAATGCGCTGATTACCTATTCTTTGGTTTCAGGAGGCACCTCCGTAGCCGCCCTGTTTCTTGCAGGATATGTTCCGGGAATTATCTGGGCACTGTGTTGTATTATTGTTGCAATTATTATTGCAAAGCAAAAAGGATACGAGGGAAGACCAGGGGGATTTGACTGGCAAAATCTTGGCGTGGCAACCCTGCAGGCACTACCATCCTTATCTCTGATTGTGGTTGTCATTGGAGGAATTGTTGCAGGTATTTTTACAGCCACAGAAGGGTCTGCAATTGCAGTGGTGTATGCCTTGGTTTTAGGAATTTGTTATAGAAACATCACATTAGAATCCTTTTGGAAAATCGCAGTAGACAGTGCGAAGATGAGCGGCATGATTGTCTTTTTAATTGGTGTTTCTAATATCCTTGGCTGGGTAATGGCATTTACTCAGATTCCGCAGGCAATTTCTGCAGCATTGCTTGGTATTACAAGCAACCCGATTGTAATTCTATTAATAATGAACGTAATTCTGTTAATTGCAGGTACTTTCATGGACGTTACGCCGGCGATTTTAATTTTCACGCCTTTATTTTTGCCGATTGTAAAGACCTTTGGAATGAATCCTATTCAGTTTGGGTTGATTTTGGTTTACAACTTATGTATTGGTAACATTACGCCACCGGTTGGTAACACCTTATTTGTATCCATTAAAGTTGGAAAAACCACGCTGGCAAAGGTTATGCCGTATATGTTACTTTACTACGTGGCAATCTTGGTTGGACTGCTTTTGGTAACCTATGTTCCATTTGTCTCAATGGGGTTGCCGGGCTTGGCGGGTTTGGTATAGAAAATGTTGTTGAGCATTACCGCAAAATGAGTTATGATATAACGTAAAGAGAGGTAATGATTCATTATGGCATTGAGTGGAGAAGAAAGAAGAAAGCAGATCTTAAAGATATTAAATCAGAGTGCGGAGCCGATTCCGGGAACGGATTTGGCAAGAGAACTTGGGGTGAGCAGACAGGTAATTGTGCAGGACATGGCTTTAATCCGCGCAAACGGAATAGATGTTATGGCGACTAATCGGGGTTATGTTGTTCACGAAACAAAGGAAGCAAGCCGCGTATTTAAAGTCATTCATACAGATGAGCAGGTAGAAGAAGAGCTAAATCTTTTTGTGGACCTTGGCGGAAAAGTGGCGGACGTTTTTGTTTATCATAAGGTATACGGAGTGATTAAGGTTCCTATGGATATTAAGTCCCGTCTGGATGTGCGTAAGTACATGGAGGGGATTTCGAGTGGAAAATCTACGAATTTAATGAAGCTCACTTCTAACTACCACTACCATACTATCATTGCTGAAGACGAACAAATTTTAGATTTGATACAGGAAGAACTGCAACAAAGAGGTTTTCTTGCAAAGTTGCAGGACTATGAACCGGTGGATTTCTGGGGAGCGTAAGGCTCCCTTTTTGTGATTTTACAGTATGAGGTGAAATGGAATGAGAGTAGAATTACATTGTTATTTGGATGGTTCTTTAAACATTAATTTTGTTGATAGAATGCTAAGAAGGCAGGGAATCATCATAGAACGCAACGAGCTGGAAGAAAAGCTAAAGGTAAGGCCAGACTGCACCAGCCTGACCGAGTATCTGGAGAAGTTTGCTCTGCCACTTCAATGCCTTCAAACGAAAGAGGGACTTGAGCAGGCGGCATATGAGTTAGTCATGGATGCAGCAAAGGATAACGTGGCTTATATTGAGGTTCGATTTGCGCCGATGTTATCTACAAATAAAGGTTTGACTTGTAAAGAAGTGATTGAAAGTGTGGTGCGTGGACTAAAGAGAGGTGAAAGAGAATTCGGAACCTATGCTTCTGCAATTGTCTGTGCTATGCGTCATCACTCGCTGGAACAGAATATGGAGATGCTAAAGGCTGCTAAGGCGTTTGTGGGTAAGGGAGTGTGTGCGATTGATTTGGCTGGAGATGAATCTGCATTTCCCACTAGTCTGTTCCGAGAATTATTTATACAAGCGAAAGAATGGGAGATACCATTTACTATACATTCCGGAGAATGTGGAAGTGTGGATAACATTCGGGAAGCTATTGAACTTGGTGCAAAACGTTTAGGTCATGGCATTGCTTTGGAAAAGAGCCCTGAACTCAGACAACTGTGTAAGGAAAAAGGAATTGGGATTGAGATGTGTCCTACCAGTAACCTGCAGACAAAGGCGGTAGAGAACTTAGACAGTTATCCGTTGAGGCAGTTTTTAGAGGAAGGCTTGTTGGTTTCTGTTCATACTGATAATCGTACGGTAAGTGGAACCACAATGGAGCAAGAGGAAAAAATGGCGAAAGAACATCTGCAGATTTCGGATGAAATGTGGTTGCAGTGTACGGGGAATGCCATCCGGACGGCATTTGCAAGTGAAGAAATAAAAGAAAAACTTATGGATAAATTAGCAAAGGTACGGCTTTAAAACCGAACCTTATTTCGTCAAAACCTCTATACCAGTCTCAGTTACAAGCACCATATACTCAATCTGGGCAGACAACCCATCGTCTTCTGTATAAACTGTCCATCCGTTGTCTTCGTCAATGAAGAAATCCGGACTTCCTTCATTTATCATTGGCTCAATAGTAAACATCATACCGGGAACGAGTATCATTTCCGTGCCTTTTGGTGCGACGAAACTTACAAATGGTTCTTCGTGGAATTCCAGACCAATACCGTGTCCGCCAATCTCCTCAACCACAGAGTATCCATTTGCTTTGGCATGGCTGTTAATTGCGTCGGCAATATCACCCAGATGTCCCCAAGGTTTAGCAGCGGCAAGTCCAAGTTCCACACATTCCTCCGTTACACGCAGTAGTTTCTTTGCACGTTCCGAAACTTCTCCAATTGCAAACATGCGAGATGCATCAGAGTAATATCCATTTAATATAGTAGAAATATCTACGTTAATAATGTCTCCTTCTTGCAAAATAACATTTTCATCCGGAATCCCGTGACAAATTTCATTATTAATGGAGGTACATACGCTTTTCGGGAAGCCCTCATATCCAAGAGGCGCAGGAATTCCACCGTGTGAGGTTGTATAATCGAATACCAAAGTATCTATTTCAGCAGTGCTCATACCTGCACGAATATTTTGGGCTATATAATCTAAAACCGCGGTGTTTAAATCGGCACTTTTCTTAATTGCTTCGATTTGTTCCGGTGTTTTTAATAAATTCGGATCCGGTACGATTTCGCCCTGCATTTCCAATTCCATAAGTTTATCAATTAAATTATTGTTCATGTGAGAATTCTCCTTCGAGTTAACAACTTATTATTTCTATATTATAACTCATTTTTGTGTTGTTAGCACCTGAAAAATAGGGTATAATGTCAAGAGATGAGTACAAACGATTGAAAAGAGAGGAAAGATATGTCGTACACAGCCTTATATCGGAAATTTCGTCCGGGTGAGTTCGAGGATGTAAAAGGCCAAGACCATATAAGTAAAACATTGCAAAATCAAATAAAAGCAGGGCGTATTGGGCATGCATATCTTTTCTGTGGAACAAGAGGGACAGGGAAGACATCCGTTGCAAAGATATTTGCAAAAGCGGTGAACTGTGAACAACCAGTAAACGGAAGCCCTTGTGGAGTTTGTGAGACTTGTAAGGCAATTAGTGCCGGAACATCCATGAATGTGATAGAGATTGATGCGGCTTCTAATAATGGCGTAGATAATATTCGAGAAATCCGTGAAGAAGTTGCGTATCGTCCTACAGAAGGAAAATATAAAGTATATATTATTGATGAAGTTCATATGCTCTCTATAGGAGCCTTTAATGCGCTTCTAAAGACGTTGGAAGAACCGCCGGAATATGTCATATTTATTTTGGCGACCACAGAGGTGCACAAGATTCCGATTACCATTATGTCTCGCTGTCAAAGATATGATTTTAAACGTATTACAATTGATACAATTGCAGCGCGACTGAGAGAGTTAATGAACAAAGAAGGTATCGAAGTAGAGGATAGAGCAATTCGTTACGTTGCCAAGGCGGCAGATGGTTCTATGAGAGATGCACTTAGCCTTCTAGACCAATGTATTGCATTTTATCTAGGTGAGAAATTGACTTACGACCATGTACTTGAAGTGCTTGGTGCTGTGGATACGGAAGTGTTTAGCAAGCTTCTTCGAGAGATTTTGAATCGGGATGTTACAAAAGTTCTTTATACATTAGAAGAACTGATCATGCAGGGACGAGAATTGGGGCAATTGGCGAGTGATTTCACTTGGTATTTGAGAAACTTGCTTCTTGTAAAAAGTTCTGATAATATGGAAGACGTGCTGGATGTTTCTACAGAGAATCTGCAGCAATTAAAAGAAGAAGCACAGATGGTTGAGTATGATGCTTTGATTCGTTACATTCGCATTTTTTCAGAGTTATCGAATCAATTAAAATACGCAACACAAAAGAGAGTCCTTTTGGAAGTTACTTTAATCAAACTTTGCAAGCCGGAGATGGAGACAAGTCAGGATAGTTTGCTTGAGAGAATCCGTGCGGTGGAAGAACAAGTAGAAAAAGGAGTAACCTCTGTTAAATCAGAAGTGGTTTATGTAAATCGTGGAAGAAATGAGGAGGAAATCCGACAGGAACAAAAGGTGGAGCTTCCGAAGGCGCTACATGAAGATGTGGAAGCAGTGGTGAAGAAATTCCCTATGATTCGTAATCAGGCATCAGGCATGCTGAAAGTTTATTTGAAACAGGCACGTCTCAGTGTAGGTAATCAAGACCAGTTGTTGCTTGTGTTTGATGACGAGGTCGCAGCAGGATTTGCGGGAACGGATAACCACAAGGAAGAAATTAAGTCATTAATCGAAGCAAATATCGGTAAGACAATTGAAATCGAAGTGCGTCACGTAGAAGAAGGACGCAGATTCGAAGACAGTTTTGTGGATATAGAAAAATTGGTTCAAATGGATCTTACAATTGAAGACTAGGAGGAAATGAAATGGCAAAACGTGGAGGATTTCCGGGCGGAGCAATGCCGGGGAATATGGCGAATCTGATGAAACAAGCTCAGAAGATGCAAAGACAGATGGAAGAACAACAAAAAGAGATGGAGACAAAGGAGTTCACTGCAACAGCAGGTGGCGGCGCAGTTGAAATTACTGTTTCCGGAACAAGAGAAGTTGTAAAGGTAAAACTGGCAGAAGAAGTGGTTGACCCAGATGATATCGAAATGTTGGAAGACTTGATTGTGGCAGCTACAAATGAAGCACTCCGTAAAGTAGAAGAAGCATCTGCATCTGCTATGTCAAAATTAACTGGCGGATTGGGCAACATGGGAATGCCGTTTTAGGTACTAAACGATGGATTATTACAGTAGTCAAATCAGTAAATTAATTGAAGAATTGTCGAGGCTTCCGGGGATTGGCGCAAAGACAGCACAACGCCTTGCGTTTCATATTATTAATATGCCGACAGAACAGGTAGAACAATTGGCCGGAACTATGACAGAAGCCAGAAAGAATGTACGATATTGTAAGCAGTGCTTCACCTTGACAGACCAGGAACTCTGTCCGATTTGTAACAATACAAAGCGAGATGCAAAAACAATTATGGTGGTGGAAACCAGCAGAGACTTGGCTGCATATGAAAAAACAGGCAAATACAATGGCGTATATCATGTACTTCACGGAGCGATTTCACCAATGCTTGGAATCGGTCCTGGAGATATTAAATTAAAAGAACTGATGGAACGTCTTCGTGATGATGTGGACGAGGTGATTGTTGCGACGAACTCCAGTCTGGAGGGAGAAACCACAGCAATGTACATCAGTAAACTGATTAAACCAACGGGAATCAGGGTGAGTAGAATTGCCAGTGGTGTTCCGGTTGGTGGAGATTTGGAATATATCGATGAAGTAACGCTTCTTCGAGCTTTAGAAGGAAGAATTGAAATTTAAAGGATAAAACAGGAGGGAACTATGAACAAGTTAGAATTAATGAAAATTGCTAACGAAGTCCGCAAAGGGATTGTAACTTCGGTGCATAGTGCAAAGGCAGGACACCCAGGCGGATCATTATCAGCTGCAGATATTTATACATATCTGTATTTTGTGGAAATGAACATCGACCCAAAGGAACCAAAGAAAGCAGACAGAGACCGATTTGTATTATCGAAAGGTCATACTGCACCAGGTTATTACGCGACCTTGGCGCACAGAGGATTTTTCCCGGTTGAAGATTTGGTAACACTTCGTAAAGTGGGTTCTTATTTACAGGGACATCCTTGTATGCAACACATTCCAGGAGTTGACATGTCCTCCGGTTCGTTGGGACAAGGTATTTCAGCAGCAGTAGGCATGGCAATCTCAGCAAAACTTTCCAATGATGATTATCGTGTATATACCTTGCTTGGAGATGGCGAAATTCAGGAAGGTCAAGTATGGGAAGCAGCAATGCTTGCGGGACACAGAAATTTGGACAACCTTGTTGTAATCGTAGATAATAACGGATTGCAAATTGATGGAAATATCGCAGATGTTTGTAGTCCATACCCAATCGATAAGAAATTTGAAGCATTTAATTTCCATGTAATTAACATTGACGGCCACGATTATGACCAGATTGCAGCAGCTTTTAAAGAAGCAAGAGAGACAAAAGGTCAGCCGACTGCAATTATTGCAAAGACCATCAAAGGTAAGGATGTTTCCTTTATGGAAAATCAAGCATCATGGCATGGAGTAGCGCCAAATGATGACCAATATGCGCAAGCAATGCAAGATTTGGAGAAGGTAGGTGAAGCGTTATGTCAGATGTAAAAAGAATTGCAACTCGTGAGAGTTATGGAAATGCGTTAGCAGAGTTAGGAAAAGAGCATGACGACTTTGTGGTATTAGATGCGGACCTTTCGGGAGCAACAAAAACAGGTATTTTTAAGAAGGCTTTTCCGGAGCGCCATATCAACTGTGGTATTGCAGAAGGAAATATGATGTCAGTTGCAGCTGGTATTGCGGCAACAGGTAAGGTTGCATTTGCAAGTTCATTTGCAATGTTTGCAGCAGGACGTGCATTTGAGCAAGTTCGTAACTCCATTGGATATCCACATTTAAATGTAAAGATTGGTGCTACACACGCAGGTATCTCTGTAGGTGAAGACGGTGCCACACATCAATGTAATGAAGACATTGCGTTGATGCGTGCGATTCCGGGAATGGTTGTTATTAATCCTGCGGACGACGTAGAAGCAAGAGCAGCGGTGAAAGCAGCTTATGAGTATGAAGGTCCTGTATATCTTCGTTTTGGCAGACTTGCAGTTCCGGTAATCAATGATAAGGAAGATTACAAATTTGAAATCGGAAAAGGTATTGTTCTTCGCGAAGGAAAAGATGTGACCTTGATTGCAACAGGTCTTGAAGTAGCAGAAACAATACAGGCTGCAGAATTGTTGGCTGCAGACGGAATCGATGCAAAAGTAATTAACATTCATACAATTAAACCAATTGATGCAGATTTGATTGTGGCGGCTGCAAAAGAAACCGGAAAAATTGTAACCATAGAGGAACATTCCGTAATTGGCGGACTCGGAAGTGCAGTTTGTGACGTGCTAGCTGAAAAAGCACCAACCAAGGTGATGAAAATCGGTGTGAATGACACATTTGGTGAATCTGGTCCGGCATTGGCATTGATTAAAAAATATGGATTGGATGCAGAAAGTATCTACAATAAAGTAAAAGCATTTGTTTAAGAATGACGAAAAATCACAAGGAGAGTAGAGGGATAAAATCTACTCTCCTTTTTTGTCGAACACTTTTCATTTTTGGTGACATCATATGATAAAATCAGCGATTTGTGTGTGATAGTATGATGGAAAATATATGTGATGAGGTGATAGAAAATGAAAAGACAACTTCCAAAAAATGTTCGACAGATAGGAAATGTAAGCGATAGTTCCAAAATATACGTGGAAGACTATGTAGATACTTATTTTAATCAACTATGTGATAAAGCAAGTCAGGAGATGGTTGGAGCGTTCCTGATTGGTGAGACAGTACAAGAGGAGGAACAGGATTACATCTATGTGTATGGTGCTATCCAAATGAAAGAACTTCAGGTGAAAGGAAAAGACTTTATTATAGAAGAAAGTGTGTGGAAAAATGCCTGTGAAACATGCAAGGAATTTTTTGGTGATGCAGAGATTCTAGGCTGGTTTATTGCAGGTGGAGAAAATCATGTAGAAGTGAACCATAATATTAAAAAGATACATCAAAAATATTTTCACCGTGAAAAGAGTCTTTTTGTAACAAAAAATTCCAGAGATAAAGAAGAAAAGTTTTACATATATAAATTCCGTGACATACTGGAATGTGGTGGCCATTATATCTACTATGAGAAAAATGTGGAAATGCAAAATTATATGATTGCATCCAGGAGAAGAAGTGGATTCACTCCCAGTGAAATTATTGAAGATAGAGTTACTAAGAATTTTAGGAGCCTTGTGAGAGAAAAAACGGAGCAAAATGAACAGCGTTCTCACTCCCGCATGGTTTATGCCATGAGTACATTTTTAGTTTTAGTTGTTTTGGTAATTGGCGTTAGCATGATTAATAACTACGACAAAATGAAGAATGTACAAAACACCTTGGACAAGTTATCGGAAAATGTTTCTAAAACAGAGGGAAAAGAAAAGGAAGATGAAGCTGTAGAAACATTGGGAGATGTTCTGTCTTCGAAGGAAGAAGACGGTGATAAGGAGGAGCAAACTCAAGAGGGTGATAAAATGAATGAGGATGTACAAGGAGCAGAAACACCAGAGGGAGATAACCAAGCAGGAACCGATCAAGAAGATAGCACGACGGGGGATGAAGAAAAACCGGCAGATAACAACCCGCAGGAACCTTCGCCGGATGATGCAACAGAACAAGAATCACCTGCAACTACAAAGACTTACATTGTGAAAGAGGGAGACACATTGGAAACCATTTGTAGAAATGAATATGGTGACAGCACATACATTCAAAAAATTTGCGAATTAAATCAATTAGAAGATGGAAACTTAATATTTATTGGACAAAAATTACTATTACCATAGGAAAAAATATGATATACTTATATGCATAAAAAAGATAAAGGGTTGCGTAACATGAAGAAAAGAAAGAGAATAATTATCTTAATCGTTGTAAGCATTCTTGTGCTGGTGACGATTGGAGGCTATTTTTTCATAAAGTATCAGACATTTGATTATGTAGAAATTACGAAAAGCCATGAAAATACAAGTACCGACAACGCGAATTATAAGCGCTGCTTAGGTGGTGTTTTTCGATACAGCAGAGATGGAGTGGCATTTCTTTCGGAAACAGGTGTGGAGATTTGGAATCAGCCATGTCAGATGAACAATCCCATTGTGGAGAGTTGCGGCAATAGTGTAGCCATTGGGGACAAAGGCGGGACGAGCATTTTGGTTTTTCAAAAGAAGGGATTAAAAGGTGAGATTCATACAACTCGGCCGATAGAAAAGCTGGCTGTGTCTTCCCAAGGAATTGTCAGCGCAATTTTAAAGGATGAGGAAATGCCGTTGGTAATGTGTTATGATGCTGTGGGAAATGTGCTGGTAAAGAATGAAGTATCGCTTACAACTATGGGATACCCGATAGATGTGGCGATTTCTCACGATGGAAAAACCCAAATAGTTTCTTATTTATATACGGAAGAAAACCAGATTACAACAAAGATAGCATATTACTACTTTGGAGATTTTGAAGCCGAGAAGAAGGGATATCCTATCTATGAAACAGAGTTTAATAACACGGTGATACCGATAGTTTCTTATATAAATGAAACTACATCTGCATTAATTGCCGATGATGGAATTGTATTATACAAAGGTACGCAAAAAATAGAGCCACTCGCCCGTATAGAAATGAAAAAGGAAATTCAAAGTGTAGCATACGGAGATGACTTAGTTGCGCTATTGGTCAAAAATAATAATAAGACGGATTACAAATTACATATTTATAATATAAAAGGAAAACTTTTATCGGCGGTAGATGTGGATAAGGAATATGTAAAGATGCAGGTGACAGAAGGACAAATTATTTTGTATGATGGTCAGATGTGCAGCATCTATTATAAAGAAGGAATTTCCAAATTCGAGGGAAATATGGATGAAAATATTTTGGAAATTTTCCCTGTTAGTGGTTTGAATAAATACATGATGATAAATGCAAGTGGTTTTCATGAAGTACAACTTGCGAAATAGGAGAGGATAAAATGAATATTTTGTTGTTGGTTGTAGGAATTATATTTTTGTTAAGCGTTCTTATTGGTTACAAAAGAGGATTTTTAAAAATAGTGGTTTCACTTGTTTCCACGTTGCTGTGTGTTGTGTTAGTAATGTTTATTTCGCCGAGTGTGAGTAAATGGATTCAGGAATCCACACCGCTACGCGAAACCATTCAGAATAAGTGCGTGGAATGGATTGTTCCGGATGGCGAAAGTGCAGAGAATTTATTGCAGTTGGATTTGTCCAGAGAAAACGAAATAACACTGATCGAAAGTGCAGACTTGCCGGAGGTTTTACAGAATATGTTATTGGAAAATAACAACAGTGAAGCCTATGCCGCACTGGGAGCTGAAACCTTTGGAGAGTATATCGGAGCATACGTGGCAAAAGTCATTGCTGATGTTGTGGCATTTTTGGTAACCTTTATAGCAGTGTTTATTATTATACGTGTTGTGTTGGGAATGTTGAAAATAGTTGACAAGATTCCTCTTGTGGGAGGAACCAACCGTTTGCTTGGTGGTGCAATCGGAGCAGGAATGGGTGTCTTTATTATTTGGATTCTGTTCATTGTGATTACACTATTATACAATACACCGTTGGGGGTGGCGTGCTTGGAAGATATTGCAGAAAGTGAAATTCTTACAAAACTGTATGACAGCAACATTCTAATGAATTACATAACGAAGTTTTAAATGAAGTTTAAAATATGTACAGGTCTCACCTAAAGGTGGGGCCTGTATGAAATTAAAGCAATTTTCAGTTTTTTAAGTATGCATAAAAATGAATGTATATATATGAAAAAAATGGGAAAGACTTTACCTGAGAAACAAATTGTAACATCTGAAAATGAATTGTTTTAATTGTTTGAGAAAATTCTAAAAATTTTTTTAAAAAAGTGGTTGACAACGAATTTCTGGTGTGATATTCTAACTAGGCTGTCGCGAGACAGTAAGAGAACATTGATAATTAAACAATAGATGACAATAACGAATTCCTGAAAATTTCTAAGAGAAAAATTCAAGAACAGACAATTAATGTCGAACCTAAAAACAGTAAAGTAAGGTAAAATTGCTAGCAAGTGATTTTGACCA
>JAZRPT010000085.1:0-42568 GCA_045649385.1 Faecalimonas sp.
GTCGTAAATTGACGATTTCGATGCAAGTTTCTATATCTCCACAAAAGTCAATAAAGCTTTATTTTTCGAGGGTTAAACAAATTTTTAAGTAGAATAAAAATCGATATATCTTTATGTAATTACAACGAAAATTGGTACCTAATTGGTACGTGAAATTCGCTTGAATTTACATAAAAGGTGAAACTAGGCGTTAATTTATTAATGCCTCCACAAGCAAAGGATGTAAATTATGACAGGCGAATGGCCTGTCATTTTTTTATTTCAACCATATTCAGTTGAAATAACCAGACACCATTAAAAGGTTAGTTTTGAGAAAATTATCCATTTTAGTGTGTGGTCAAATTTTGATTCGGGTTATACACTATGTTCGACAACTTCATAGCAGTTGCAGTATGGAAAATTCCGGTGTATACCCAGACAGTCAATCAGTCGAGACTTGCCAAGAGAGTTGATAGACCGAAAGGTGAAAATGAAGCGAGTTAAGGGAAAGCAATTATATGGCGGAAGGATAATAACCTACGTAGGAGCTGAAACGCAGTTCCTTACCCTCGAAACGGCAAAAGAGGGAATCGTGCCTAATGGTGCGTTGTAATCACAAACATGTGACATACTGCAATTCCCATGTGTGCGGGGCGAGGAGGTAACTTGGAATAGTTGGCGTACACTCACATAACGATGAAAAGTTATGAAATATGAAAAGAGGTGACATGAATGGAAACTTTAAGTAACAAAGAGTTTCGCAAAAAGCATAATTGTAAGTCGTGTCTCTATTACTCGAAAACACAGAGGTGTATTGCTGAACAAATTTGTCCGTTGGAAATCGATATAGACATAGAAATCAGAAGAAGAACATGTCCTTTGGATGAAAAAGGGACGTGTCCGTATCGAAATGAAAGTGGCACATGTTTTGGGTTTTGTCTAAAACAGTTGATGACTAAGATGTATGAAAGGAAAAACCAAGATGAACAAACAGAGGAGGATAAAAAAGACGATGGATAACATAGTAGTGATTGGAGTAGACCATGGATGGTCTCAGATGAAAACGGCAAACACGGTATTTTCTGCAGGAGTGAAAGAAATCTTATCAGAACCGGCATTCTTTGATGATGTATTGGAGTGTGGAGGCAAGTATTACAAAGTAGGAACAAAACGAGATACAGTAATGGACAATAAGACAGTTAATGAGGATTATTATCTTTTGACGCTTGCATCCATTGCAAAGGAAATGAAGGCACGAAACATGACAGAGGCCAAAGTGATCTTAGGAACCGGACTTCCGGCTACGAGATATGGTGCTGAGAAAAAAGGCTTTATCAAATATCTGTCGCGCAACCGAGACATACGTTTCCGGTTTGAGCAGGTAGATTATAAAGTTGTTTTAGAAAAGGTCGCAGTGTTTCCGCAAGGTTATGCTGCAGCGATTGATATTATTGGAAAGAGTGGAAAGCAACTGGTTATAGTTGACATTGGTTCATGGACGATAGACATTATTCCTATCAGAGCAGACGGAACACCGGATGAAGCAAATGCAAATACGATTACAGAGGGGCTGATTCCATGTATGAGACGAATCAACAAACAGTTCATGAGATTGTATAACGAAAAGATAGACGAGGATATAATTAAGCAATATATCATTACAGGTCAAATCGATTTGGAGGATAGATTCACCAAGATAATAGATGCAAATCTGAATGAGTTTGCAGTCAAATTGTTTAACTCTCTTAGAGAAGAAGGGTATAGTTTGAATACCACGCAATTCTGTATCAATGGTGGCGGTGCAATTGTATTGAAAAAATTCGGACATGTGGCGCAGAAAAACGTGCATTATAACTTTGATATCCATGCCAACGCAAAAGGGTATGAAGAACTAGTGAAACTTGCACTTGCAAAAAAGGCAGGGTGATTTAGATGGCAAAAGAAGATGTGTATCAGCATAACTTTCGTCTGAACCTAAATAATCCTTATCACCTAAAGATTCACAAACAGCTAATGAACGTGAATAAGGATGTTTACAAATCGAAGAATGATTATATGATTCGAGTATTGTATGATGCGATATTTGGAGATGCGGAAGAGATATCAGAAAACAGATTAAAGGAAATGGAAGAGAGAATTACGAAAAGAGTAACGCAGGAACTATTAAAGACAGTGTTTTCCGTGGGGAGTATAAGACCGGTAACAACGCCGATTAGTACGACACCCATAAGAGCAGCACTTGAAAGTAAAGAAGAAACTACAGAAAGAATCAACGAGAAAGTAGCGAGTGCAGCGCTCGGATACTTTGATGATTGGAGTGATACAGATGATGAATAGTTTAAGAAAAGGATTTGCTTGGATATTAAGGGGAATTGTGAACACCACCTTTTTTCTGATGCATATCATATTACAGATTTTAAGAATGATACTCTTGTTATTCTGTTTGATAGTAAGAATCTTTATGTCACTGGTAAAAATAGCAACACCATAATGGAGGTGGACAAAGTTGAACAAAGCACGGGACAAACCAAGTGTGTTCCGTAAGATTTGATAGTCTGCTTAGTAAGAGTGGACGGGTGATTGGAACACGATTAGCCTATCCCTCTTACGGAAGGGATAGGTGCAAAATGAAAAGAAAAAGAATACTACTAATTGTAGCATGTGTTTTTTTGCTTGGTTGCGGTAAGAAAGAATTATCACAGGAAAAGGTGTCAGAAGATAATGCAGTAGAAAAGACGGAAGAGTCAGTAAAGCAACCGGAAGCAGAAGAGACACAAGAGAACGAAACAGAAGTTTCAAGTGAAACAGAACCGATACAACCGGAAGAGGAAAATAAACCAGAGGTAAAACCACAAGAGGAACCGAAGAAAGAAGTTACTGATAGTACGACTTCGAATACGAAGGTTCCGGAAACACCAAATGAGCCCGTGGAGGAGAGTAAACCGGACGTGCAACCGGAGGTGTCCCAAGTAGCTTACAATCCGCAGGATGTGGTCAGACTGGCAACAGAAAAGACAAAGGCTCGCGGTAAGGTTTTATTGACGGAAAATCTGGACCGACTGTTATCTGAAGGTAAGATAAGCAAGGAAGAGTACGATGCATATTATCCGTATGACGGAGCCGGATATTACAGCGTGTTTGTGGAAACAGATTTATCTGAGGCGCGGACAACATCCGGAACACTCCTAAACAGCGTGGATGGTATCGCAGAGTATATCGCAGGGATGCTTGCATTAGAACCAGGACCATACTTTCTGATTGAGTATAAGGGAGTCTACCATCTGAATGGAACAGACTTTTATGAATTCCGTTGTTATCGGGCGTAAAAATGAATATTGTAAAGTAAGGCAGGCCATAAACGGTCTGCCTTTTTTGTGGAAAAATTGAGGAGGATTTTGAGAATGAAAATGAAATGGAAAAGAATGATGGCAGGACTGCTTGCAATGCTGATGATGCTTGGAAGTGTGTTTTCGGGTGGTTATGAGTCAAAGGCAGCAAGTCCATCTTCAAATTTAAGACTTTGGTATGCATCCACCAAGGAGCATGGTGTTGTGACGGAATTTAATTCTTACACTTATACGGGAAATATCATGTATGCCATGCTGGATGGAAATGTGGCATACTGTTTGAATTATGCGAAGTCGGCGGACGGTTCGCAGAGCATGACAAGTTCATCCACACCAAAAACTGCACTCAGTGCGGCGCAGGAAAAACAGCTTGCTTATTGTATGTATTACGGCTATGGCAATACGACGGTTGCAGCACCGAATAATACACAGCGCAACGAATTCATTGCAACGCAGGCGATGGTATGGATTATCGAAAAGAACCTGTTTGGAACGCCACAGGCGGATTCCGCAGCGCAAAAGCTTTGTGCCTGTGCACCAAGTTCAGCGGAGTCTTACGCATATTATGAGACGCTGAGAAATAAGATGCTGGCATCTTATAACGTGGTGATTCCAAGTTTTGCATCCACAACCCAGAGTGGAGCACCCACGTATGAATTAAAGTGGAATAGCACGAATCAGAGATTCGAAACGACATTAAACGACACAAATGGTGCATTATCGAACTTTAACTTTTCATTAAGCGGTTATTCCATGTCGAAAAATGGAAATCAGCTTACGATTTATACAAGCAATGTGAATACAACACCGACTGTTGCAAGTGCTACGGAAGGAACCGGACTAGTTGAGCCAAAGTCAAGCTGCGTGTATTGGCAGATTAATAAAGATAAGTATCAGGAGTTTGTTTCAACCAGACCACAGGTTGATCCGGTCAGTGCTTATATCAGAGTGAAGACAGAGAGCATTGGGTATGGAAAAGTAACAAAGAGTGATGATAAGTCCGGTATTACACTTTCCGGAGCAAAGTATGGAATCTTTTCGGATAGTGGTTGTACCAGACAAGTGGCAACCATGACAACCGGGGCGGACGGAACTGCAACCTCAGAAGGATTGGTAGCCGGAACCTATTATGTAAAAGAGATTCAGGCACCGAAGGGCTATGTGCTTAGTGATAAGGTTCATACGGTGCTTATCCAAGCAGGACAGACCACTTCTTTTAGTGCGACAAATAAAGAGCAGATGGGCGCGATCACAATCTATAAAGAGGGAGAAGTCCTAACCGATTGGAATGGAAGCAACTTTGTCTACGAGATGAAAAGGCTGCAGGGTGCAAGTTTTCGAGTAACTGCAGGAGCTGATATCTATAAAAGCGATGGTACAAAGGTGCATTCCAAAGGGGATGTGATTGCAGAGAAACTTACGACCGGATTGGATGGGAAAGTCTTACTAACAGATCTTCATCTTGGAACTTATGTGGTAACGGAAATCGAAAGCATTCCGGGATATACCATCAACGAAAATCCACAGACGGTAGAAGTGCTTTATAAGGACCAGACGGTAGATGTGCAGTATGAAGCAACGACCATTCGCAATGCAAGACA
Organism: Faecalimonas sp.; assembly: GCA_045649385.1. Classification (GTDB taxonomy): domain Bacteria; phylum Bacillota; class Clostridia; order Lachnospirales; family Lachnospiraceae; genus Faecalimonas. The sequence continues at coordinate 4,928 of JAZRPT010000085.1, forward strand.
AAAAGCAGAAGTATCTGTCATGAAGAAAGATTCTGACACAGATAATCCGCTTCTTGGAGGAGCATACACCATGTATGCAAATAATGACATTGTAAATGATGCGGGTGAAATTATTGTGTCAAAAGGAGGAACGCTTCAGACTGTAGAAACGGATCATAACGGAAAAGCAACGTATACGCTAGATTTACCGATTGAGAACGGTTTTTATGTAAAGGAAACACGGGCACCGGAAGGGTATGTAAGAGACAGTGAGGCGGTGTATGAATTCCACTTCAATTATCTGGAGGAAACAAAGGCAAGCGTGAGTTTTACAAAGACCTTTGTAAACGACAGAACGACAGCAAAGATTAAGCTGCAGAAAGTGGATGCAGACACGAATACTGCTATTCCACAAGGAGATGCTTCCTTGAAAGGTGCAGAGTACGGAATTTATGCCAGAACTGATATTGTTCATCCGGACAGAGCAACGGGTGTGATTTTCAAGGCAGGAGATCTGGTAGCGACAGTACGAACAGACAAGTACGGAAAGGCAGAAGTAAGCAACCTCTATTTAGGCAACTATTATGTGAAAGAAATTTCAGCCTCAGAAGGTTATAACCTGGACGAAACAGAGCATGATGTTGTCTGCAACTATGAAGGCGATTTGGTTGCGGTGGTATCGAGAAGTACCGTTTCTAAGGAACTCATAAAGAGTCAGCCATTCCAACTGATTAAAGTGTCAGATAATGGAATGGAAACCGAGGCACCGCTTTTGGAAGGGGCAGGATTTACTGCGTATCTGAAGTCAGCCATTCCGCTAAAGGAAGACGGCTCTTACAACTTCAAAAAGGCAACACCGGTTGTGCTTGGAACAAATGGGGAAACGGAAGTTTTCACAGATGAAAAAGGATATCTTCTTACCAGAAATCTTCCTTATGGAACTTATGTGGTGGTAGAATCTACAACTCCTCATAACATGAAAACCATCAAACCGTTTGAGGTAAGAATTACAGAGCATAAACCGACGCAGCCGCAGGTATGGCGCGTATTTTTAGACAGAGAATTCACTGCCAAACTGCGTATTGTGAAGATGGATGCAGACACCGGTAAAACTGTGTTACAGCCAAATGCAGAGTTCAAGATTTATGACATGGACAAAGAAGAGTATGTGAGCATGATTACCACTTATCCGTCAAAGGTAACACACACTTCCTTTTTCACGGATGCAGACGGGGATTTGATTCTTCCTAATGTTTTAGCAGTTGGTAATTACCGAGTGGAAGAGGTAAAAGCACCGTTTGGATATGTGATGAATGAAAAATATATTGAGATTGCGGTAGATAGCAATACGTTCTATGAGATTGATCCGGATACAAACGATGCCATCATTACGGTGGAGTATGAAAATGTCCCGGCAATAGGAGAATTGATTGTCGAAAAAAGGGGAGAAGTATTAGTAGACTTTAAGGGCACATTATTCTCTCCTTCCCATGAAAAAGAGTTTGTGTATGAGGAAAGAGGACTGGAAGGTGCTGTGTTCGAAGTGTATGCGGCAGAAGATATTTATACTGCAGATATGCAGTTAAACGCAGACGGAGAGCGCACAAAGTATTACGCAAAAGGAGATCTGGTTGCAACTCTTGTTACAGATGAAGACGGCAAGGCAGTTCTATCTAACCTTCCACTCGGTAAATACAAAGTAGTGGAAACACAGGCACCAGATGGCTATGTACTAAACAAAAAGGAACAGGTAGTAAGTTTTGTATATGTGGACGATAAAACACCTGTGATTCAATCAAAAGCGACCATGAAAAATGACAGACAAAAGGTGGAAATCCGTATTCTAAAGAAGGATGCCGACACTCAAAAAGTGCTTGAAGGCGCAGAGTTTGGTCTTTATGCAGAAAGCGATATTTTCAATGCAGATGGAGAGTTGATTGTAAAGAAAGGAACTCTCATTGAAAAGGCAATGTCCGATGAAAATGGTATCGTGCTTTTCAAGAAAGACTATCCGTTTGGAAAATATATGGTGCAGGAACTGAAGGCACCGGAAGGCTATCAATTATCCGAAGAGAAGATAATTTTTGAGGCATCTTACAAGGGACAGCATGAAACGAAGTCGACTTGTTCTGCAGAAGTAACCAATGAAGCTCTTCCAGTACCGGAGATTCCGGAAGCACCAAAGACTGGAGATACCGGAGATGTACGACTCTGGTTTGGAATCGGAGTAGTAGGACTTATCAGTATTATTTTGCTGGTTTCCAAGAAGAAAGGTAAAAAATAGGAGGTGAAAAAATGAATTATGAATCATTTGTAGAACACATTAAAGAACTTATGAAAGAACATCTGCCGGAAGGCTGGGAAAAGACAGTAATATCAATTAGAAGTGCAGATAAAGTAAATCAGAAAAGGATAGGGCTGGAATTTAATAAGGGAGAATTTTATTCTCCAACGATTTATATGGAGGAATTTTATGAGCATTACAAGCATGGCATGAACTTAGAAGAAATCATAGAACAGATGCGTGATATCCTTAAAGAGGTTGCTTTGGAAGAAAAACTCAAAGTCACAAGAGGTTGGCTAGAGAAACAGACGGATAGAATTGTCCTTCAATTGATTAATACGGAATCTAATCAAGCGTTACTAAATAAGATGCCACATCGTTCTTTTGAGGACTTATCGATTGTATATCTGTGGTTTATCTCATGTGATGAAAACGGTCTCTTGACCATACCGGTTGAAAATGCAACTGCAGAACTATTTGATTATTCAGAAGAGCAATTATTTCAATTGGCGTACGAAAATACAAAGAGACTTCTTCCTCCAGTAGCAAAACCGATGAGACAGATGATTGATGAACTGCTTTCGGGTTTCGAGGAGGAAGTTGAAAACAGGGAAATGAATGATAACGAGACTGGTTTATATGTCTTTACGAATTCATACAGAACCTTCGGAGCTGCAGCGATGTTATATCCGGAAGTGTTTGAAGAAGTTGCAGAAATTCAAGGTGATGATTTGTATATCATGCCAACATCACGGCAAGAAGTAATTTCAATGCCAAAAGGCGAAAGGGAACTTCATGATGTCATTGAGATGGTGGAGATGTCAAATGAAATGCACAAAGATGTGCAGGAAGCCTTGTCACACCAGGTTTATCTGTATGATCGAGGCACGAAAACAATCACAAAAGCGTCTGATGTGCCACATCGCCCGTTTGGAGAGGAAAACAAAGAACCAAATAAAGAGGAAGTAAAGGAGAGGAACACGAGCCGATAGGCAGTGTTCCTTTTTTAGCAGGAGGTAAACGAATATGAAATATAAAATGACGTATGAAGTGTTTGTGGAATTGATTCTTCAGCATATCAGAGATTATTTGCCAGATGAACTGAAAGATGCTGAGATTGTCTATCAGAAGATGGATAAAATTAACTGCCAAAAAGATTGTATTACGTTTTATAAATCTAGTGATGAGCAGCGCGTAATCAGTCCTAATCTCTATCTGGCTTCATATTATGAAAGGTATAAAGAAGGGTGGTTTTTAAAAAGCGTTTTGAATTCTATGGGTGAAACACTAAATGAAGCAGTAAGAGAAATGAAGACGATCAATTTGAAAGACATTTTTGAGAACCTTGAAGAAAATGTATTTTGCAAACTAATTAACACGGCTCAGAATGAAGAACTTTTAAAAACACTTCCGCATAGAACGTTTAATGATTTATCCATTGTGTATGTGTGCTATGCTGGGGAACAAGAAGACAAGATGTTAAGCGCACCAATTAATCATGAACTGGCAAAAGCAAAGGAATTGAGTGAAGAGATGTTATTTCAATTGGCAAAGGAAAATACCAGACGTCTTTTTCCTACAACAATCAAACCAATGAGCGTGGTAATCGATGAACTGATGGGAAGACAGGAGCAATCGGAAGGAGAACTCGTTGAGTTTTTGCCAGATGATGAGTTTCCAATGTATGTGGTTACAAATAGCAAGCGAATCTTTGGTGCAAGTGCGGTGCTGTACGAAGATGGAATGCAAATGTTGGCAGACAGACTGGATGATAACCTGTATTTGATTCCTTCATCTATTCATGAATGGATTGCAGTTCCACAGAACTTTGCTACTTTAGATTATCTGTCGGAAATAGTACACGAAGTTAATTTTTCGCAGGTGGATCTAGAAGAGCGTTTATCAAACGAAGTCTATCATTATGATAAAAGAACTAGACAGTTTACAATTGCGACAGATGTACCGAATAAAAAGTTGAATGACCATGTTGCAGAAGACAAGTCGGTATATCAGGCAGAACCGCCACGCAGATAAAGAGGTGGGAAGCGTATGGAAAGACCGGAATTGACAATGGAAGACCTTGTAACGCTGGTATCTACCTTTGAAGGAGAGTTTATCATTCACATCGAATGCAGAGAGGAAGGTGATTCTGATGATTAAGGAAAAGGAGAATCCCTTTCAGTTGGATGTAGTATCTATCCGTATGGTAAAGAATGCACCGTTTTTTTCTGACAAGCCCATTGATCATCCCCAAAAGGTTGTGGAGTTACTTGCGAAAGAACTCTGTGACATGGACAGGGAAGTGATGTATGTCATCAATGTAAACACAAAGAGTGTACCCATCAACTGCAGTCTGGTAAGTGTTGGAACATTGAATCGTTCTCTTGCAAGCCCTAGGGAAATCTTGAAATCGGCTATCCTTTCCAATGCTGCAGGAATCATCTTATTGCACAACCATCCATCGGGAGATACCATTCCTTCAGAACCGGATATCTTACTCACAAAACGTATGGGTATGGCTTGTGACGTCGTAGGAGTTGACCTCTTAGACCACATCATCGTAGGTACAGACGGTATCTCCTATTTTAGTTTCTGTGAGAATGAGATTCTTCCAGAAATGAAGGAAAACAAAAAGGAAGAACTGGCATTAAATGCAGCTGCAGAAAGGAGAGGAATCAGATAGATGCGTTATACGGATGAAGAGATTGCCATTGCAAAAAACGTAGACCTTGTAGAAGTGGCAAAGAGTCTTGGATATACCGTCCAAAGGAGAGGGCGAAACCACAATATTAAGGAGATGGATTCCATTATCATTTATCACAGACGTAGTTGGTGCCGATGGTCCAGACGGGGACAGGATAAGGAAAGCGGCGGTAGTCAGATTGATTTTCTCCGTGTATTTGCAGGACTGGAATTTCCAGATGCAGTGGGTTGGCTTCTTGATTTCGCAGGATATCAGAAATTATCAGATGTGTCGAAAAAAGTCGAATTAAAGAACATTGTTCCGAGGGAAGAGAAGAGGGAAAAGAAGCCTTTTGTGCTTCCTACGCCGGCACGCAATAACAACTATCTGTATTCGTATCTGATGAATGAAAGGGGACTTAGTAAAGAAACCATCGACTGGTTTGTTAAGCGCGGACTTATCTATGAAAGCAAACAATTCCACAACATTGTATTCAAAGGACTGGATAAGAATGGAAACTGCAAGTTCGCAAGCATGCGCGGTGTGTTTGATAAGGGTGGAAAAGCCTTTAAGTGCGATGTGGAAGGAAATGATAAAACTTACGGATTCAACGTCGTTAACAAGGAAAGCACAGAAGTGTATGTATTCGAGGGAGCCATTGACCTTATGAGCTATGTGGACATTCACAGAGGTTGCAGTGCAAACTTAATTGCGCTTGGGATGTTAGCCGATGCTCCTCTTGAAACCTTCTTAAAAGAGAATCCACAGATTACGGGCATTAAGTTCTGCCTGGATAATGATGAACATGGCAGAAGAGCTACAAAGGAACTCTTAAAAAAATATTATGAACTTGGTTTCGATGTAGAAGATACACCACCACCAAAGGATGCGAAGGACTTAAACGAATGGCTCGTAAAAAACAAGGGAAAATCGGTAGAATGTGATGAAAAGTTCATCCCAAAACGGTAGGTTGTGATGAAAAGTTCATCCCACTGTGGTAAAGCCACGAAGACTGTGTGATGAGAAGTTTATCCCAAAATGATATATTGTGATGAAAAGTTTATCCCAAAGTGGTAGATTGTGATGATATGTTCATCCCATTATGGTAGATATATGAAAATATGGGGGTTTTAGGGGTCTCCCCTAACAAGAAGCATTTTGTCTGACAAAATGCGTATCTTGCGAATGCTTTTTTGAGTCACAAGGTCAGGGGTGTGCAAAGTAAAATTCTTAAAAAAATCAGATAACAAGAAAGGAGATTTTGATGGGAAAAGGGAATAAAACAGTACGAATCACCGTGCGCTTTGAACCAGAAGAAGCAAGATTGCTTATGAAAGCGGCACAAGAGCGGAGTATGACACCATCGTCATACCTTAGGATGCTGGCAAATCAGAAGCCGGCGAATTACCCGGATATTCGGCAGCAACTGAATCAGCTGATTTCCGAGGTAAACAAAATCGGGGTTAATATCAATCAAATCGTGAAAAATCACAATGCCTCACTTTATTCCATTGCGGATAAAAAGAACCTGTCGGCAAATATGCAGAAACTAAATCTCCTTGTCAGGAGAGTGGTGAGTAACCTTGGCGACAAGTAAGATTCTTTATATGAAGGACAGTGGAAAATCGTATCATGGAAAGCACTTGAAAGCAGCGCTCGAGTATATTTGTGATTTGGGCAAGACCCAACAGGGAAGGCTTATCTCTGCAGTGAATTGTCAGCCGTCCTATGCTTTTGAACAAATGAAGGGAACAAAAAAGCACTTTGGAAAAATAGACAAAAGACAGGGATATCATCTCATCATTTCCTTCAAAGAGGGGGAGGTGGATGCGGACACCGCTTTTGAGATTACCGAAAGATTTGTAGCAGAATATCTGCAACAGAGTTATGAGGCAGTCTATGCGGTCCATGATAATACAGAGCATATTCATTCCCATATCATTTTCAACAGTGTCAGTTTTGTGGACGGAAAGAAGTACCGCTATCAAAAGGGAGACTGGGCAAAGTATATTCAGCCCATTACCAATCGTTTGTGTGAAGAGTATGGAATCTCCACCATTGAACTTGAAAATGACGGAGTTAAAGAAGAGGGAAGACAAAAAGAGTGGGATGTCTATCGAAACGGTCCATTTATCTGGTCCGATATGGTCAAACGGGATGTGGATGCCTGTATTATACAGTCTGAAACGTTTGAGGATTTTTTGACGATGATGAAAGAAAAAGCCTACGAGGTAAAACAGAATAAATATCTGGCAGTCAAAGGCGCGGGCATGTCTCGATTTATTCGATTAAAAACACTGGGAGAACAGTACACGGAAAGCAGGATTAGGGAGCGTATTAAAAAAGAGCAGCTCTCCGATTACCAGCCGGAAACTTTTGAAGAAGCAGAACGCATAGTATATACCCAGATTCCGTATGGAAAACGGGCTAATCTCACCGGACTTCAAAAGAGGTACTATGCAAAACTATACCGGATAGGGCTTTTAAAAAGGAAGCCTTATAGTCAGGCATGGAAATACCGAAAGGAGATTCGCGAATTCCATAAACTTCAGGAGCAATACCTGTTTTTGGTAGAACATCAGATTGAATCCCGTGAGGAACTCCAAATAAAGTTAAAACAATTAGAGGTGAACAGGAAAACAATTTCCAAGGAAAAAAGCAGAGTATATCGTGCAAGGGAAAAGTGCGCCGGACTTTTTGCCGTACAAAAGCAGATGTCTGAATACAAAATCTGTGAGGAAGAGTATCAGCGGGGGGATGCATTTTTCCGGGATGAGCATGAGGTGTGGGTTAGTCTGGAAGACAAACTCAAAGAACAGGGATATTCCTATCAGGAAGTCGAAGCGTTACGAGAACATTATCGGAAAGAGTATGCAAGAGTGCGTGTGCAGGAAGCGGAGATTAGAAAGCAGCTGCAGATTGCAAAAACGATTCTAAAAGAAGAGGAAACGGAAACAAAAGGTAAGAAGGAAGAAAAAGAAAAGAAATTAGAAAAGGAGCAGCCAAAACGATAGGCTGTATTTTTTTGTACAAAATGGGAGGTATTTATGGAACAGACGAGAGAACCACTAAGTGAAAAAGAGATTAAGGAGGTGCTGAGTAAGATTCGCAATTGCGGAAGATTTGAAGAAAGCATGATTACGGTAGCACGAAAGGACTTAGAGTATGGTCTGACGAAAAATGAGATCGACATTTATCTGCAGGACAGATTCAGTTTACAGCAGATGAAAAAACTGTCACAGGCAATCCGAAGACATGGTGCAGACTTTGCCAAAGCCATTGCACATGACGATTTGGATGAGCAGTGTATGCAGATTACCATCGACTTTTATGAAAAGGGCGTTACCTTGGAGGAGATTGGACAAGGCGTTCTGCAGAAAACATCAGCCTTCAATTTAAGTCAGATTTATACAGGTATGGTGAACAAGATTAAGGATGCGGAGAACAGTAAGATGCAGACAACAGAAAGTGTCAGCAGAGAATATCTGGAACAGCTTTTCGCGGAAATGAAAGAGATTGTCATCGGCATCAACCGTAGTGCAGAGCAATATGAAAAGTTAAACAATCAGCTCTGCGAGGAAGAAATGAAAAAGCAGGTGCAAAAAGAGGTTCGGGATGCAAACCAGCAGATTCAAAAGCAACAGGAGACCATCACCATGCTAGAGAACACGATAACAGAATTGCAACAGAAATTGGCAGAGAAAGAGGAGGAAATCAAAGAAATGAATGAAAAGAAACAAACAGTCCCAACACAGATACCGGTGCAATATGTAGCCACTTTTCCGGGAGTCCAGAATCAACCGCCGGTGCAGGCAATCATTGAACGTACTCAGTCTAAGAATACAGGAATGTATACGATGCTTGGCAAACTGGCATTTAAAAAGAAATCGAAACAGGACATTGTGAGTCTGGTGGCAAGCGGTGATTTAACAACTCAGCAGCTCGTTCAGATTCGCTCTGCAATGGAAAAAGGACTTACAGAGGAACAACTCTTGGAACTGATTCATAGCAATGCATCTCCAGAGCAGATGAAAGAGATTATTGAGATTGCAGTTCTGGAAAACAGCATGAATTAAGGAGGACGAAAAAGATGTATAAGGATATGATTCAATTAGCAAACACAGCATTAAAGGCAGCAAAGGTAAAGTTTAATGATGATGATAAGCATTTCGTGGCATTCTTTGCCTATAAAACGGGAGATATAAAACAGATGCAGATGCTGATTAAGGAAATGGAAGCGGCAGAAACTCCGGAGGATATGGAAAACATCAAAACCCGTTATAAAGAGCAAATGAATATAACGGGCGGTATTGAGCAGGTAGCAGAAGAGCTTCTGGTATGCATTGAGCGTTACCGTCTGGAACAGGAAAATGCAATCTGCTATCTGGCGGCAACGTTAAATCTAAACGGAATCAAGATTAGCGACGAGGAAATTCGCAATACTGATATGATGGAACTGAAGGACAAGATTTCAAAAGAAGCAACAAGATAAGGAGGCGATAGCATGGCAGAAGAAATACAAGAAGCGGTGCAGATTATCCGAGTAGCATACGAAGGGATAGAGATTGCCCTTCGAATCGGGAGTGGAGGTCTTAGAGCAGCACAACGAGTCGTGGAGGCATTAATTGGCCTCTTTGAATATGAACAGACCATGGGGAAGACAAGCATGAAAAAACTCCTGACGAAAGGCGGAGATTTGCAGGTGTTCCAGTTTAAAACGGAAGATGCAAAGGAAGTGGAGAAACTTCTGAAGAAATATGGAGTGTTATACTCAGAACTTCCGGATATCAACACCAAGGATGGTATGTCAGAGATTATCTTTCATGCGGAAGCAGTTCCGCGTATCAACATGATTTTAAAGAAACTGACACAGGGAAAAATCGGAAGTTTTGATGAATATATCCATGACGGAGATATGGAAAACTACGGAAAACTCATGAAGTTTTTACAGGGACAAAAAAGGGGAAACGCGCTCGCCCACACTGAAGAAGGGATTCTGGCAGATACGGTATTGGACAGTCTGATTCACAAGGTTGGTGTGTTTGCTACAGAAAAAGAAGAAATCAGTGTGGAAGATATCGAAAAGCAGTTTGCTCTTGATAAAAAGGAAGCAGGTACTATGTTGGAGCAGCTGGAAGTTATGGGGGCACTTGAGCCAAAATCTAAGAAGAATCTGGGTGTATATACCGTGAAGATGAATAAGGTGGATTTTGAAAAGAAACTGGCATCATATCTGGCATTATGTGAAAGAGCAAAGATGGCGGAGATTGCGCAAAAATCAGAAATGCTTGACATTACCATCAGCGACATCATGATTGCGGAATCCACACAGGATAAAGTGAAGACCAGAGTGCCGGGCACCTATGGAGGAAATGTGCGTTTCTTATGGACCGACATAAACGACATTATGGAGATTCACGGAGGAAAAACTTTGCTCACGTTCCTTGATCCGGAAAAGGATTATGATCTCTACGATGAAACGGGAATGGTGGCAGAAGTTAAGAAAGGAAAGGACCTGTATGAAAAGCACTATGACAGGGTGGAATCATCGGTCAGAGAACATTATGAGAAGCTCAAAAACCTGCCATCGGAGTGGTTGCCGCACATGGACTTAAATGAGGTAAGAAAGAGGGGGTAGCCTATGCAGACGGGAAAGAAAAAACCATTCTGGCCTTTGATTATATTGGGTGCTTTTATGACAGTTTTTGTTGGTTACCTTGCAGGCGGAGCATGGAGTGAGGGTGCAACTATCTTTACCTTTTTGTCTGAGTTTGCGATGGTAATTCAATCTCCGTTTCGAAACTATTTCAATCAGTATACGTTCAATGCCATTGTGATTACTTTGGTCTTGTATGCACTCATCATGCTGATGTATTACACGAGTCAAAGAAACTATATGCCGGGAAAAGAGTATGGTACGGCGAAGTTTATAAGTCCGAAGGAAGTAAACGAGAAACTTAAAGATGAGGATGAGAATTACAATCGTATATTAAGTCAAAACGTCAGGATGAGCCTAAACACAAGATATACAGGACTTAATAATAACGTGCTTATCATAGGCGGTTCCGGTGCCGGAAAAACCTTTTTTGAGGTTAAGCCAAACCTTATGGAGATGCCCCGTCAATGTTCTTTTGTTATCACTGATCCAAAAGGAGAAATCCTCAGAAGCTGTGGTCAGATGTTAAAGGACAATGGATATCAGATTAAGGTCATAAATCTACTCGAAATGGAAAAGTCAGACTGCTATAATCCGTTTTCTTATATTCGAGAGGAAACTGACATTATTAAGCTTATCACAAACCTCATTGCAAACACGACACCGAAAGGAAGCCAGAGCATGGACCCATTCTGGGAGAAGGCAGAAGGGTTGTTTCTGCAGGCACTGTTCTATTATGTGTGGATGGAAGAACCACCATCAAAGAAGAACTTCCAGACGGTATTAAAACTCTTATCAGAAGCCGAGGTACGGGAACAGGGTAAACCTTCCAGACTGGATATTCGTATGAAGTTCTTGGAAGAGACACATCCGCTTGGGGCTAACCATCCGGCAATCAAGCAATACAACAAATGTATGCGAGGAGCCGGAGATACGGTGCGTTCCATTATCATCAGTGCCAACTCACGACTTGCGTATCTGGAAAATAAGCAGGTACTTCGTCTGTTATCCAGAGACGATTTAGACCTTGCGGAACTTGGTACCGGGCGATATGGAGATGGACACACCAGAACTGCGCTGTTCTGTGTAATTCCGGATTCGGACAAGTCCTATAACTTTATCATAGGCATGCTCTATACGCAGATATTCCAAGAACTTTATTATCAGGCAGATTTTAACTATAACGGTAGGCTTCCAATTCATGTAACCTTTATGTTAGATGAGTTTGCGAATGTCGCCCTGCCGGATGATTACTGTTCTTTGCTGTCTACCATGAGAAGCCGTGAAATCAGTTCCATTATCATCATTCAGAACATGGCACAGATAAAGGCACTCTTTCAGGATACGTGGGAAACCATCCCCGGTAACTGTGACACCCTTATTTATCTTGGAGGCAATGAACAGAGTACCCATAAGTACGTATCTGAATCTATGGGTAAAGGAACCATAGACAAGCGTTCCAGTGGTGAAACAAAAGGGAAACAAGGAAGTGCCAGCCGGAACTATGATGTCCTTGGAAGGGAACTTATGACCCCGGATGAGACAAGGAAACTTAGTAATAAACAGTGCCTTATTTTCATTCGAGGCTTTGATCCGATTGTGGATCAGAAATTCAGTCCCTTCGGACATCCGAGATTTAATCAGACAGCGGATGGAAAAGGCAGGATATACGTGCATGAACCGGGATTAAGTCGCTTAATACCGGACATGTTCAATCTTTTGAATGCAAGTTCCCTTGCCTATTATGAGAAACGAAAATCCAAAGGGGAAGCGGTCTATATTGACACACTCACCTATAAGGAATTTAGACTTCTCGGAGAGCTGGAAATGAAGAAACGTTTTCAGGCAATTGATGAAAGAGAACAGAAAGCAAAGCTGAATGAAAAGCAGGGAAAGGAACTGGAATATGCAGAGGAAGGAAACTCTTCAGAAACCGGAGGCGGTCATAAGGCGAGCATCGGAAGCAGACTTCCGGAACTGCAGGGTGAAGATACCATTACAAACAGAATGATAACGTGGAAGTTTTCGAAAGAGCAGAAGGATGAACTCAGGCAAGCATTGAAAGCAAAAATGCCAAGAGAGGACATCCTTCAATTTTTTTATCCGGATATTCCGGCAAAAGAAATGGCCCGTGTACGAGAAGAGTTTGTAGCACAGAAAGAAAAGATTGGAGGAAAATAGAGTGAAACAAAGAGTACAGAAATATAAGAAAGAGGTTTGCCCTAAAATGTGGGGCAAACCTCAAGGGAAAAAGGTGGCGGCGGTTCTTATTATGATGTCGATTCTGCTTATGCCGACAACATGCTTTGCTGCAGGCACAGGTACTGCAGCAATTACGCAACCATTAGAAAACCTAAAGACACTGATGATTGCGATTATTGGAGCAGTGGGTGTCATTATTTTGGCAAAGAATGTCATGGAGTTTGCGCAAGCTTATCAGCAACAGGATTCCGCTACCATGAACTCAGCACTTAAGGGAATTGTAGCAGGAGTGATGATGGCAGGTATCTCTGCAGTGCTTGCATTCTTAGGATTCTAACCATAAAGGAGGAGATAGACAGATATGGATATATTTCAGTTAGGAGAAAACATCCTGTCGCTGTTAGAGATGGTATTTGGTTTTTGGAACAATCAGGTATCACTGGTGTTTGCTATGCTTGGTCAATCTCCGGTTCATTTTAAAGGAGGAGGTCCATGGGCGATTATTCAGAGTATCAACCCGATTTTCGTAGGCGTTGGGTCTTCCCTTGTCGTACTGTTCTTTGTGATTGGATTTTGCTCAGAGAGTGTGGACGTCAGAGAAGAGATGCGATTTGAGGTCATGTTGAGACTTCTCATCCGACTTGTCTTAGCGGAATGGTTTGTGGCAAACTGCGTAACGATTATGAGGGCATTTTTTACTTCCATCGGGAACTGGGTTGGCATGCTTTCAGGGGGCAGTGCAAGTACGCTTAGTATTGACAGTACGCAGGCAGAGGTGATTCGAAATCTTGGATTTGGGGAAGGGCTGATTATGCTGATTCTGGCAAGCCTTCTATCCATTATTATCATCATCTGTGGGTTCTTTCTCATATACACGGTGTACTTCCGTTTTCTGAGACTTTTGGTAATTGTACCAATGGGAGCCATTGCATTTTCCACAATGGGAGGAAATCGAAACGTCAGTCATACCGCACTTACCTTCAGCAAGTATTTCCTATGTGTCTGCTTCGAGGCGGTAACAATGGCGGTTGCAATACTGATATGCAATGCATTTATCAACGCTGGGCTTCCTGCTTTTACCGGAGGTTATGCCGATTGGACAAAAACACTCATTTATCTGTGTGAGATGACGTTTGCAGTAGCACTAACTGTAGGCAGCGTGAAAGGTGCACAGACATTAACAAGTAAAGCATTTGGATTATAAGGAGGTAGGATATGAGATTAGAAACAAAGACAGGAACAGAGGAAATAAAGTTAGGGGTTTATACAGATATTTTGACTGGTAGTTTGAGAATCAGGATGTATCACATGAATGAAGGGGAATGGCAAGAGTATGGCTATTTGACCTTGGTTATACCACTATGGACACCGGATTATTGTGCTTACGTGGACACGGCTAATTATCCGGAACTAACAGATTTTCTTAAAAAATATGATTTGGGGGATTTTATCGGCGCACACCTAAATACGGAAGGACATCAGTATCCGATGTATATTTTTAATGCAGACAAATTACGAGAACTCTGCCCGGCAGAAATGGAGTATTACGAGCGAAAGATTGGCATGATCAAAGAACCGCCCGAACCGAGCAAAAGCAGATAAGGAGGATAAAAGTGATTATTGAAATTAACAAAGATATTGAAACGTATCAGGAGTCAGTTGTGATGGGATTAACCGCCAAGCAACTGCTTTTTTCAATTGCGAGTATTATCGTCGGTGGAGGTTTAGTTGTTTTACTTCACTCTCATGTAGGACTCACGATGGCTGTATATATTGCAATACCGGTAGTCGCACCGATTGCGCTAGGAGGGTTTTACACCTATAACGGGATGAATTTTTATGAGTATATGAAACGGAAACTCCACTTTGCATTTACAAACCGTGCGTACACCTATGTATCTACAGAAGGGGAGGCAGAGATTACTGCTTATAAAAATGAACTTGCAATAAAAGATAAACAACGGAAAGGAGGGAAAAACCGATGGGGTTATTTAAAGACGAATTCAAGGAATTAAAGAAGACAGATGAGCCTCTTTATAAGACACCAAAATCCATACAGGAAACCGTTGAAATTTTAAAGGTGGCAGAAAATGGAATCTTTGAAGTTGCTAAGGGTAAGTTCTCTAAATGTTATCGCTTTCAGGATATCAATTATACGACGACAAGTGATGCAGAGCAGGAGGCAATTGCAATCCTGTATTGTAAGTTCTTAAACTCATTGGATTGTAACTATAAGCTGACCATCAATAATAAAAACAAAGATATGACAGCCATGCGTGAAAACGTCATGATACCTTATATGGAAGATGGTTATGATTTCCTTCGAAAAGCCTATAACGACGTGATGGAAGAAAAAATACTCGAAGGAAAACAGGGTATTGAACAGGAACTGTATCTGACAGTTACCATTGAACGAAAGACGTTCGAGGAAGCCAAAGCACAGTTTGCCACAATCGAAGCAACCATACAGAAACGCTTTGCAGAGTTGGGCTCAGAGATTGGTGCGTTAAATGGAAATGAGCGTTTGAAGATACTGCATGATTATTACCATCTGGGTGACGAAAGTCAGTATCAGTTTAATCTGAAGGAATATAAAAAGCTCGGAAAAGACTATAAGAATGACCTTTGCAATGGAGTGGTGAAATACTATCCGGATTATTACGAAGAGGAGGGAAAATACTGCAGGGCGCTATTTATTAAGCGTTATCCAAGTAGTCTTTCTGATAGATTCCTTATTGAGTTATCATCGCTTCCGGTTCACAGTCTGATTAGCGTGGATGTGGTGCCAATTCCAAAAGATGTCACAACAAAGGTACTGCAGAAAAAGTATCTTGGTATAGAGTCGGATATCTTAAAACAGCAACGTGTCAGAAACAGAAACCATGATTTTGCTTCTGATATTTCTTATACGAAAAAGACAGAAAAGAAAGAAATCGAAGGCATCATGGATGACGTGCGAGAGAATGACCAGTGTCTGTTTTACGTGGGAGTCACCATTCTTTTAATGGCAGATACAAAAGAGGAATTAAACAGCATCACTGAAACCGTGCAGTCGATAGGGAAGGCTCACAATGTGATCATTGATACGTTGTATCTGAAGCAGAGAGAGGCATTAAACACAGCTCTTCCGATTGGAGTCAGACAAGTGGAAACCATGAGAACCATGCTGACCAATTCACTTGTGGCACTGATGCCTTTTAACGTACAGGAACTCAATCATAAGAGTGGACAATACTATGGAATCAATCAGATATCCAGAAATATCAATGTGGCAGATCGAAAGAAGCTGCTAAACGGAAACGCCTTTGTATTTGGTGTTCCGGGTTCCGGGAAATCCATGTTCAGCAAGATGGAAATGGGAATGGTAAGGCTATCTACAGAGGATTATATTGCCGTAATTGACCCCATGAATGAATATATGGAAGTGGCAGAAGCATATGGTGGAACAGTCATTAACATGTCAAGTTACACGCAGAACTATGTCAATCCGATGGATGTGGATGTAAATAGCCTTGATCCGGAGGATAAGAATGGCGTAATTGCAGACAAGTCACAGTTTATGATGGCTCTATGTGAACAGTGCTGTGGAAAAGAGATTAGTGCGCAACAATATACGATTATTGATGAATGTATGAAGGCAGTATATCTTCCAATTGCGCTTGGTGAGGAAAAACAAGTACCGCTAATGTCTGATTTTTATGAGCAACTAAAGGCATATCCGAATCCAGCGGCTCAGGATTTGGCACTGGCACTTGGCATCTTTGTGACAGGCTCGCTTAACATCTTCAATCATCAGACGAATGTAGATATGAACAACCGATTTATAGTGTATTCTATCCGAGATTTAGGGGAGCGTCTTTCTCCGATTTGTATGCTGGTTATGATGGAAGCCATTCAGCAGGGCATTATTGCGAATGGGGAAAAGGGATATGCAACGTGGTTTTATATTGACGAGTTTCATCAACTACTTCATTCCAAGTATACGGCAAGTTATTTGCAGGATTTATGGAAGAAGGTGCGTAAGCAAGGCGGTCTTTGTACCGGAATCACGCAAAACGTATCAAACATTATGGCGAACCCGCTTGCTACTACCATGCTTTCCAACTCAGAATTTGTAGTTGTAATGAAACAGTCCAATATGGACGGAGCGAAGATGTCGGAGGCATTAAAGGTATCGAAGGAACAACTTCGCTACGTGAAGAATGCAGCGGCAGGAACGGGGCTTATCAAGTGTGGTTCGGTGGTAATTCCATTTGATAATCAGATAGGAAAAGAGAATGAGTTGTATCAGATATATAACACAAATCTGCATGAAAAAATATTGTCACAGAAGAAATCAGCCATTACGGAATCGTAGTGGCTTTTTCAATATCACAGAGAAGGAGGTGGTGCCTTTGATTGCGAGAACCTTAAACCAATGTAACCCGTAAACCTTAGATTCAGTAACAAAAAACAAACAATTAAAAACAAGAAAAAGGAGATTTTAAGATTATGAAAAAATTAAATGTTTTTTTAGTAGCATTATTATCAGTAACTATTTTATTTGGCGGTGCAATTCCTGCACAGGCAGCTTCTGCAGAGGTAACAGTGGAAGTAAAAGCAACAGACGTGAATACGTCGGTAACGGTGCCATCCGTATTGCCGATTATTTTTAATGAAGACGGAACCAACACGTATCCAACCAACTGG
Source organism: Faecalimonas sp. (assembly GCA_045649385.1). Lineage (GTDB taxonomy): Bacteria > Bacillota > Clostridia > Lachnospirales > Lachnospiraceae > Faecalimonas. Next base: position 22,421 of record JAZRPT010000085.1, read on the forward strand.
ACAATTCAGAATAACAGCCAGATTGCAAGAGTTTATTTGCACTCTCTTCAGGTTACGGCAGCAAATGACTGGTCGCTTATGACACAGGCACAAGATCCGACATACAATGATGCCGATGCAAAGAAGATTAAGTTCTATGCAGGTGTAGGAAACGACTTAAAACTTCTCGATGGAACAACGGAAGCATATGTGGAATTTGCGCCAGATGAATGCCTGATGCTGGCAAAGGGTGGAACCAAAGATTTATCATTTAAGGTTGAGCGTGGTGCTTATACCCAAAGCCAATCAGCAAAGAAAGCATTAGATATGGTTCTTACGTTCAAGTTTAAATAGGAGAGGGTTTTATCATGACTGATAAGATGAACAAAAAAAAGAATAACCAACCGAATCAGACGACCAAGATTATCTTGGTCGTTTTGATTATCGTTATCGTTTCGCTGTTATCTCGTTGCGCCGTAGCATGCCACAATCAGAAGATAGCAGATGATATGAAAGAAGTTTTGACGGAATTTGAAGAAAATGTGGATGCCATTACTCAGATAGACAAGGCAGCCAGACAGGAAGCAGTGAATACTGCGGTAGAAGAAGGCATGATGAATGTCAATTACTCTGCAAATACAGTATTTAAGGGAAAGGTAAGTCAATCATTCAATGTCAAAAATATCGAGAACAATCATGGCCCTATCAGATTCAGTATCTATGATGAAGAAGGAGAGTGTATCTATGCATCCAAAAAGATTGCTCCCGGATATGAGATTAACAAGATTGAACTAACAAAGGAATTATCAAAAGGTGAACACGAGTGCACCATCAAAGTACAGTACGCAGAGGAGGGTATGGTTGCAAGTGTGTTCCCAATCTGGATTGAGGTGAAATAATGTTTGGATTAAAAAATAGAGTGGTAAAGATGATTTTGATATTGCTGAGTTGTTGTTTGATAGGAGGAATTCTATTGTTTTTGTTCCTGTCGAAAACTTCTCATGCAGCAGAAACGAGTAATGTGGCTGTCGCGGTTCCGAGTAACCTTTCAGTAGTTTTTGAAGCAGACGGTACGACAAGTGTCAGTGAGTTTACCGTTTCAAATCAAACACTTCTTCCGCTTTCCATTAAAAAAATAAGTGTGGTTGAGAAAAACGATTGGAAATTGTGTGCATCAGACAGCGAGATTCCGGTTGATTCCAAGCAAATGGAACTAAAAATAGAGCAAGTATCAGTTGGAGCAGAAGAGAATCTTGTGGACATTCCAATTGAATATAACACAAGCAAGACTGTAGATATTGAAGTACGAGGGGGAGTATGGACTACGGATCATACGCCGGAAGAAGCATTACAGTTGGAGTTTGAGTACGAATTTGGTACGCGAGAGTTTGCACTGTCGTTCGATTCGAATGGAAGCGAAGATGTGTATGAAGAAAGGATAGTTACAAATGGGACAGTAGCTGAACTTCCGACACCTTTCCGAGCCGGATACGAATTTACAGGATGGGCAGACTCCACGGGACGATTATACAAGAATCAGTATACCATGCCAGTAGGAGATGAATGTCTGCAGGCAAGATGGAGAGAGGTGAGCGGGTATGTATTGTATTTGAAAGACGACCAGTCCCTTCGGTTTATCTATCCAACAGAGCCAATCTGTGTTGGAGATATGCATGAAGGTTTTACCATTACGGCAATTTATCCAATTATCAAGGGTACTGTATATACCTCTGCATCACAAGTGCCGTGGTATGATTTCAACACGTATCAAACTACTGTGGTGAAAAAAGTAATTGTAGAAGATGTCATTCAACCTACGAGCACGGCGTTTTGGTTCTACAACATGAGAGATTGCGAACGGTTTGAGTTAGACAATTTGGATACGTCCCAGGTGGTGAATATGACCAATATGTTTGCATATGCAGCATATAATTCTTCAAAACTTCAGATTACAGGAATTAGTGGGTTTGATGTCAGACAGGTAACAACCATGCAAGGGATGTTTAAATATATGGGTTATAATGCTTCGTCTGTTCAGTTCAATATACAGGAATGGAAGACATATAAGGTGACCGATATGTCCTATATGTTTGCATATATGGGATACAAATCCTTGGGGATATCAATAGGTTATCTGCTTAATTGGAGTGTTGGACAAGTCACCAATATGAATTCAATGTTTTATATGACCGGATATTGTACAAATTGGAGGCTTAACCTTAGAACGTGGAAGGTGTCGAGTACAGTGAGTCATGTGGATTTTAATTCCGGGGTATCCTCAAAAGTTATTGCACCGTGGTAAATTAGAGTCTGTACAAAGGAGGTGACTGCTGTTTTGAGGATTAAGAGGACTGAAGGAAAACCAATAAGAATCAAGAAAGCTCCGGCGCAGAGTGTCAAGGTGAAAGACCAATCCATTAAACAGGCAACAGTATTAGGTGCAAAGGTTGCCAGTGACCAGATGGAAGGAGGGGAGGAATTAAGGAATGCTGCAATGACGACATACTTTATTTCCAAGCCGGCAACCGATGCTACAAGACATGGTGCGGCATTTGCAAAAAAGCGTATCCGACAAGAACAGGATAAGCGAATCAAACGCAAGGAGAAGCAGATGTCTAAAAAGCAGGATGAAGATAGACGAGATGCAAGAACCGAGGAGAGGCGACAGGAGGATAAAAGACAATCAAGTGAAAAGTCTAATGCCAAGAAAAGCAAAAATTCTTCGGATAAAAATGAGTCAAGTAGTGGAAAGAAAGATAAACGAAAAGTCGGTATTCGGAGACTAATGTATAAAACTCAAATGCTCCTTCTTATGAAACCGAATAACAATCAGGATAGTGAAAATCAAACAAGCCGTGGGGAGATGCTTCTGGTACAAAAAGTGGCAGTCCCGATGCTTGCTTTTTTGTTGATTGGCATGGCGCTTTGTGCGCTAGTAGCGATTCCGGTATTAGCCATTGTCACATTGATTTACAATTCCCCATTTGCTATCTTTTGTCCACCTTTGGAAAGCGGAGATACGGTACAGAGTGTGACAAGTGCGTATGTATCAGAATTTCATCAGGAAGTCAGCGAATTAGCAATCAATCATACGGGATATGATGCAGGCCGCATCGTATATGTAGATTATGAAGGGACAGATGCAAGTCCATCAAATTATTACGATATCATAACTGTTTATATGGTGAAGTATGGGATGGGCGAAGCGGCTACAGTTATGAACGATACCTCAAGAGGCTGGATTGAAACGGTTGTGGATGATATGTGTGACTATTCCACAAGTAGTGGAACCGAAATGATTCAGAACGAGGATGGAAGTGAAACAAGTCAAAACGTACTATATGTAAATGTAATACTGAAAGATTACCGAGATATGATATCGATTTATGCATTTAACGAAAAGCAGACAGAGCTTTTGGAAAAGATGATGCTTATCGGAAGGCCACAATAATGCTAGGAGGAGGCAAAGCAGAATGGAAATAACAGATATTATTTTAGTAACAGAGAACTATAAGGGAACAGAAAAAAATATGCTCATGAACTTCACGGAGTACATGATTCAATTTGGAATGCAGACGGGAAAAACGCCATCGGAAGCAGCCTTTCATACGTTGGATTTAGAACGCAGTAAAAACGACAGAGGGATGTGGACGGAGGTATATTTTTCTGCAAATAAGAGTGTCAATGCAAGGTATTGTGTTGATATGGATCAGCTGTGCTATTTTCTGGCAGGAAGATACAATGATCAAAATGCAGAGTATTATCTTGATGAGGAACGATGCTCGAAGGAGTGTTTTGAACTATTGAACGAACTTGGCATTAACAAGGATGGAAGTTACAGAGAAGGTCCGGAACATGAAAGAGATTACGCAATAGAGGTTCGAGAAGTTTTATCCAGAGTAGAAAATATCAAAGCAGCATCATTGGGAGAAGCAATTGATAAAGTTATGGAGATGTATCACGATGAGGAGATTGTGCTAGATTCCGGTGACTTTCAGGAAGTAACCATTGAACAAGAAAGAAAAGAAAGAGGAAGATAAAAATATGAGATATGCGATTACAGTAAATGAAGTAAAAGGAAGTAACAACGGTTTAAAGGGTTTTGCAACTATCACGTTTGGTGATTCGTTTAAGATTACGAATGTAGCGATTATGCAAAATCAAGAGACGGGTGAACTTTTTGTATCCATGCCAAGATACAAGACTAACGAAAAGGATGAAAATGAGAAGGATGTATATCAGGACGTTTGCAACCCGATTACCAAAGAGTTTCGGGAATAGTTATACGGAAATGTTTTAAAAGCATTTGAGGAACGCAATGAAAAGAAAGACAAGGCTACAGAACAAGCACCCACAGAAATCCCACAATTCTCTGTAAAAGTAGTGCCATATACCCAAGAAGGCAGCAATGTCATTGGTTTCGCCAGAATCTATTTTGAGGATTGTTTTGTAGTGAATAACGTAACAGTCATTCAAGGAAAAGAGAATGCATTTGTGTCTATGCCATCTTACAAAACAAAAGATGTGGATGAAAATAATAAGCCAGTTTATCGTGATATTTGCTATCCGGTAACAAAGGAATTTCGAGAAAAACTGTATGGTTCCATCCTTGAAACACGTGATACGGAACAACAAAAAGACTTCAGGATGCGAGTGGAAAAACGGTAAACAGTCGTGAATAGAAGCAGAACGAGAAGTCAGAGCAGGAGAAGGCTGAAAAGCCGGAATCGAGGACGAGAAGAGTAAAGGAAAATAAAGATGATAGATTGGTTTAGTGTGTAATAGCATTAACAAGTAGGAAGAACGATCCGTCTCACAGAGCCTGCAGATGATTCTGTGTGAGCAAACTAAAGGTGGAAAGAGTAGTCTGTTTTTCAAACTTTCCCCCAAATCACCAATCACCAAGGGAGAAGTATATCCTCTTGGTGACCGGTGGAAGTGGTCACAGTGATAAGTCTAGTAACCTTTACTCTGGAAGAATCTTTGAACAGAAGAAAAAATTAGGAGTTACTAAGTAAACTTTAAGTCAACACGATTTGTTTAGATAGTATTTATATTTTGTTTCTTCGTTCCTTTGTTTCTATGTAATAGTTGATATTGCTTTGGAGACATACCGTATTGTTCATAAAACAACTTTGAAAAGTAACTAAAGGAGGAAATCCCCACCATATTTGCAATATGTGCAATTTGATAATTTTCTTTTTCAAGCAAATGAGCTGCATATTCCATGCGTTTTGTATTACGGTATTCGACAATGGAGCAATTTGTCAGCGTTTTGAAATGTTCTGTCAAGGTGCGCTGGGATACGGGGTAAAGAGAGCGCAATTCAGTAATATCTGTATCCAAATTTCGATAACTGTCAAATCTTTGTAGAATATCATTAACATATAAATCAATTCCAATAGCACTGCCTGTGGGAATTTCTTCCATGCATGCAAATAATAGGTTGTCTAAGAAATGTTTAAGAATAGAAAAACGTTCAGAGGATACATTGTAGGATATCGCACTGGCCAAATGAGACAAATAAGTCAGCTGAGAACCCGATACAATTTTGGAAAAACGTTGTGGGAATTGTAATATCTCAGGCCAATGAGAAAATTTTTGGCGTTGTTCTTGGTAGTAATTTTCAAAATATTTTTTATGGACAATCAAGGTATAGTGATCCCCACCGTTTTCACCAACCAGAAGTTCATGTCCTTCGCCTGGTCGATATAGTAACAAAGTTCCAGTTTCACAATTGTATGTATTTCTATTATAAACGTCAATATAGAGCCCATAAGTAAACAGGCAAAATTCATAGAAATCGGCATGCCAATGGGCCGAAGCCGGGCCTTTGGAATAGATGCAAAACATTGTGTTGTTATAAGGACAATGAAAATTGTATTTTGAGTTAGGCGAATCTATAAACATTTCTAAGTCAACTCCTTTTATCTCTTTTTATTTATAATATAGTTTAAAAATTAGAAAAAATCAAATGAAAATAATGGAAAATTGCTAAAAGTGTTAAAAGTGAACATAAAAATCAAAAAAGTGTTAATTTTTGACTGATAATTTCCAGAAACAAATACCCGTAACTGATAGCATAAAGTCAAGTGCAAAAAATGGAATGTAGAAATGCATATGAAATATGCTTGGTAGATTATGCAATGGAAATTGGCAATTTGCACAAATAAATAATTGAAGTGCAAAAAAATGTTAGTTTTTAGCCAATAATTTACAGAAAATGAAGTGCGAATTTGATAATATTATATTTGATAGAGAATGCGTTGTAATACCCTAATCTGATAAGAAGTCAAAAGTATTTAAACAGCATTTTTATATGTGTTAAGGAAGGAGTCCATTATGAAAAAACAACTTATGAAAAGAATAGTTTCCTGTTTGGGAATTTGTATCATGCTTGCAACATGGTGTTCAGGTGTTGCTATGGCAAAATGGGATGTCAAGCCTAGTACAGTTGACTATTTTGTGCAAATGAACAAATCCAAGGACGTGTTTATTTGCAACAAAGAGACTATTGGAACCAAGGTGGGTACGGAATATTATATGACTTATACGGTAGATAGCATTAATGAGGAAAGTGCAGTCGTCACCAATATGGGACTTATAGGAACCAATGTTCCTGGCAATTCATATCCCTATGTTACTACAGAAGATGGAAAAGGTGGAGGTCATTATATATTTGATGTACAAAACAAACTGTTAATAGAAGGAAATACATACTTCATTAAATTTACGATTACAGAAGATGGGTATTCATACAGGGCATCTTGGGCAAAAGGTGATAAATCCAGATATCTCAAATTTGAGCATGGTACAGCTGGAGAAGTTAAAACAGATTTGGGATACTTTGGTGTGTGGTTTGGATGTAGTGAGATGACGGGAACACTTACAAAGCTTCGTATTTACGATAAAAACGGAACTGATTTAGGGGTGCAAATTACACCTGGGCGTAATGCAGAGATAGGTCGTGAGAACCCATTTCCAAAGGACACGGAAATAGATCATACATACGACATTATTATTAAAGACCAGATGAATGTGGCAATCAGTAATAAGCGTATACCAACTAGTGATAGGGTTTATATGGAATATAAAGTGCAATCAGCAGAAGGGACACATGCTTATCAGACTGGTTTAATTCTTTCTAATTCACCAATGGCAGGATATCCGTATATAGATGGTTTTATGTTTTTTAACACAGGACTCGATCCAACAATTGAGCAGGATGTTGCAAAAGTTGACGGAGGACCATTGCTGGAGCCCGGCGCAGAATATTTGCTTATATTTGAGAAGAAAGCGGATTGTCTAAACGTAACGGCACAGAAAACAGTAAATGGAAAATCTACATATTTGACATTTGAAAGAACATATGGAAATTATTCAAAAGATGCTAATTATTGTACGCTATGGTTTGGTGAAGGTGAAAGGTTTAGAGTTAATGCTGTTTTGACTAATTTCAAATGTTACGATTCGAATAAGAATAATTTAGGAGTTCAAACAAATCAAGCCAGTGAGATTATTCATTATGGTCAATTGGAAGACTATGCAGGTTGTGAAGCAATGTATGCATGTAAAGAGGATGATACACTTTATGCACTTTATGGAGACCAAACATTAAAATATACAGAAGACAAGAAAACTCAACAGGGGACATATAGAGTTGAAAAATCCATTTTGACGGTTAATATAGGGAACCAAAAGAGGGATTATGATTTCATGTATCAATTCTTCAAAGGTAGCGATGAGAAAGTATATAGGAGACTCCATTCATATAAACTTACTTTTGATACAGGAAAGGGTAGTAAAGTAGAAGGCCAGATTTTGAATGCAGATAATGGTTATATGCCGATGCGTCCAACTGATCCGACATTGGAAAATAATGCTTTTTTAGGGTGGTATACTTCCGATGGAGAAGAATATAAATTTGATAGCATTGTGACAAAGTCTATTACGTTATACGCAAAATGGTCGGATACAGAATTTGTTAATGTGAACAGAGAAGAAGCATTCGATGTAATGCCATATATAGCAATAGGAGGAGGAGTTGCCATACTGGCAGTATTCGGAGCGATTGGTGCACGCATTATAACAAAGACGAGGGGGAAAAAAGATGGCAGTAGTTGCTAAGAAGAAAAAACCTATTAGAAAACAGAGAGTATTATTTATTTTATTCGGTATTACAGTGCCGATTATTAACTGGTTAATATTCTACATGTATACAAACTTTGCCTCCATTACGATGGCGTTTACTGATAGCTATGGTGCTATTTCTTTTGACAACTTTTTTAGATTTTTTAAAGAATTTCAAATGGAAACATCAGATATTCGGATTGCATTTAAAAATACAATGCTCACATTTATTATTGGTGTACTAGTGTTTCCATTTAAAATTTTAGTGTCATATTTTATATACAAGAAAATACCATTTGCAAAGTTTTATCGGATTGTGTTTTTCCTACCAACTATTATATTCTCGGTTGCAATTTCTATGGTGTTTGTACAGATTGTTGGAGTAGAAGGAATTATTGCAAAGACAATTCAGGAATGGCTTCATCTTGAATACACGCCGGAACTTCTTGCTGATTCGAATTATGCAAATATTACAGTAATAGGGCAACTGTTATGGCTAACATTTCCAGGTGACTTAATTATCTGGGGAGGTACATTTGCAAGAATACCGGAAGAGGTTTTGGAATCGGGACGAATTGATGGTGTAACGTGGTGGAGCGAGTTTACCAAAATTATTGTTCCGATGGTGTGGCCGACAGTGGCTCTTCAGACAGTGTTGTTGTTCTGCGCTATATTCAGTGCATCTGGTAATGTTTTCCTTTTGACAGAAGGTAATTATGGCACGATGACCATTTCTGCATGGATGTATTTAACACTGTACAGAAACTCAGGTAGTATGTACACCTCAAATGTTTACAATTACATGTCTGCAGTTGGGTTAATCATTACAATAGTTGCAGTTATCATATCTCTGTCAATACGAAGACTTACAGACAGAGTGTTTGATGAAGTAGAGTATTAGGAGGGTGGCATAATGAGAATATTTAATAACTTTAAACGGAAATCGCCCGCGGAAATAGCTTTACATATTTTTGTGTCAGCAATCTTCATGGTAGTTGCACTTAGTTATCTCTACATTTTAGTGTGGGCTTTTATAGCAGGACTTAGAACAAATTCAGAAATTGTTATGAATCCATTCGGATTACCAACAACATGGCATTGGGAAAACTATATTGATGTATTCCGGCTTTTGGAAGTTAATAAACACAATTTCTTCGATATGTTATTTAACAGCATATGGTTTTCAGTGGCAGGTGTGTTGGTACAACAATTTACAACCATTGTTTTTGCTTATACTTGTTCTAAGTATAAATTTCCAGGTTCGGGAATTCCGTATACAATCATATTGATTATGATTACATTACCGATTTACGGGAATTCAGGGGCAACATACAAACTGTATCATTCGTTGGGCATTATTGATTCATACGCACAAATTATAGCAAGTGCCGGCGGATTTAGTATGTTTTTCTTGTACTACATGGCATATTTCAAGAATTTATCATGGACATATGCTGAGGCGGCTATGATAGACGGTGCCGGTGATTTCCAGATCTTTTTCCGTGTGATGTTACCACAGGCAAAACCGATTTTTGGAGCATTATTCTTGACTAATTGGATTCAAACTTGGAACAACTATGAAAATGCACTGGTATATCTGCCGAACCTTCCAACATTACCGGTAGGTATTTTTCAGTTCAATACAGAAATGATATACAGAGCAAGACTTGATATTTTGTTCGCGGCTTGTGTGCTGATCTCACTCCCTGCAATTGCATTGTTCATGATATTTAATGAAGTTATCACGACAAATGTCTCTGTGGGTGGAATTAAAGGTTAATTATAAATACGAGGAGGAAATAATAATGAAAAAGAGAAGTAGAATCTTATCAATGTTGGTTGCAGGAGTTATGGTAATAGGATGTCTTGCTGGTTGTGGCGCAAAAGGATCCGATAACAAACAAGGTGGTACAAGTACAACAGACATCGAAATTAATTATTGGAATTCGGGTTTGGGTACAGATTGGTTGGATGCAGTTATTGCTGGATTCAAGAAAAAGTATCCAGAATATAATGTGTATTACAATGCTACTGCTTCTTCTACAGCGGTAGTTACGGCGTATGGCTTGAAAGATACGGATACAGTAGATTTATATCTTGCAACAAAGCAGTATGACAAAACGTATCTGGAACCATTAAATGATGTATTGGATGCAACCGCAGATGGCGACACCAAAACAATTAAAGAAAAATTTGATGCAGACTATTTGTTGTTGGAAGAGTACGATGGCCAGTACTATAATTTGACACATGGTGGTGGTGTACTCAGTTTTGTGTACAATAAGAAGCTGTTTGAAAAAGCAGGAATCACGCAGATTCCAAGAACATCCGATGAATTAACACTTGTGTGTGGAGTGTTGACAGATAACAATATTAAACCACTATGTCATTTTAAACCGAGCGGGTATTATAGTTGGTTAACAGAGACCTGGTTTTCGCAATACAACGGTTTGGATTATTATCGTGATTTTTATGCAAATCCGACAAAAGAAAAAATGATGGCACAAGATGGACGTTATGAGGCAATTAAGGCTTATGAGAAGCTTATTACACCAGAAAATGTGTTGCAAGGATCCAACTCTGACCCGCACGTTTCTATTCAAACAAAATTCTTGTCAGAAAAATGCGCGATTATGTTAAATGGTTCTTGGTTATCCAATGAAATGTCCAACAGTGGAAAAATGGAAGATTTTGAGATGATGAAGACACCGGTTATCTCTGCGATTACGGATAAATTAACTACTGTAAAGAGTGAGCCGGAACTTCGCAAATTAATCACTGCAATTGATAATGTAACGGATGGAGTTGAGCCTGTAGAAACATATAAAGATGGTGATAATTACAAAGTTGACGGCAAGAGTGTTTCAGCGTCTGATTGGGATTATGTAAAATCAGCACGTAACTCAGTTTCATCGAACTATTCAGGAGAGACTTCTTTTATACCAAGTTACAGTAATGCAAAAGAAGGGGCAAAAGAATTTTTGAAATATCTATATTCAGATGAAGGTTATCAGATTTACTTAGACACCCTCCATATTAAGATGCCGCTAGAGTTAAGCAAAGGTGAGATAAATACAGAAGGATGGAATACATTTGAAAAGAGCCAATTAGAATTATTTAATAAAGCAGAACATACAATTTCAAATGATATTATGAATAAACATAGAATTTTCGTGGATGGAGGAGCAGACTCTGTTGCAGAATATGAATTTATTAGTTTGATGTGTTCCAATAGTGAAGCTGACCGTATCAGCGGAGAAGATGCATGGACTGAAATTACGAAGCGCATTGATGAGAAGTACGAGAATGAGTGGTTAAAGAATATCAAATAAGGTGACAATCAATGAAAACAAAGAATATAAAAAGAATATATAAATGTATAAAAGTTGCCGCACTTGCGATATCATTTGTTATCGCAAGTGGTAGCTGTTTTACACTTCCGGTTACTGCAGGAACTAGTGACATAATTGTGGATAATTCCTCTTTTGCTAAAGAATTGGATACAACAAAATGGAATGCCCTAAATGCTGATGATGTTGTACAAGACGGGAAACTGATTTTTGCCAATAGCAGTACAGGGGATACAAGATTGATTACAAAACTTGCAGCAACAAAAAGTAGCCAACATGATGAGTTGTTCCATGCTGATTATGCCATAAAAATCAACACGTTGCCTGTAGGAGAGAGATTTATCCTTGGATTTAGTCTTTCAGGTATTGAAGCCTACTATGGAGAACAGGGAAATGTAGAAGTTATTTTTGAAAATAATAATGGGTTAAAGGTTGGCGTGATTGGATATGATGACAGTGGTGAAGAAGTAAGACTTGCAGAGTCGATAAACTGTGGAGTTTCCATGGGAAAAACATTCAAGGTGAGCGTACATGCAACCACAGATAAGAAATTGTCAGTAACTGTCAATAATAAGCGAGTTTATGAAGCTACCTCCCCAATTGACCTAGAGGGTCGTATTGGATTTTTGCAGACTGGCAACTGTTCGGTAGAAGTGAGTTCAGTTTCAATTATTTCGCATAAGTATGATGCACCAGAAAATGTAAATATTATTGAAGATTTTGAAAGTGGCGGAATCAACATTAACGCGACAACATCTAAGATGAGTAATGGAACAGGCAGTTATCCTGCTGGTATTCAGGTGGAGGATTACAATGGTAGCAAAGTATTAATGTTCCGCAATGCCAATTTAGCATACTTTGGTACGATATATCAGTATTCTAACTTTGAAATTACATTCGATATTCCATATATGCTACATAAAAATGTCACAAGAGAGGATGGTACTATCCGTACTCCTTATCATATGGCATTTATGTTAACCATAGGTGACGAGTCTGAGGATTATGATGATTACGGATATGAAACTGCTGCAGAGGGTATTACTTTTGCAAGTTCGGAGATATCTTTTTTAAAAGGAAATTCAGAGAAAATTTTCTTTGATGGAAAAGCTTTTTATGATGAAAAGGAAAATGAAGGTTATTCAGTCAGAGTCACAGTGATTGATAGTTGGGTAACGGTAGAAATTAAGCCGATTGATGGTAGTCAGTATACAAAAATGGCATCTTATAAACTAGGAGATGCAACACCACTTGGATATGTGCATTTGTGGTCTACCGGTCAGGCGAACTTTGCAATTGATAATTTGCGTATTATTAATAGAGATAAGGATGCAAATGTGAAAGAAGTAGAATATCAAACTCGTATGCTGGAAGGTGTAGAGGACTGGAAATACGAACCAATGGAAATAAAATATCTAGATGCAGAAGAAGATACTGATGGTTTCCAGTGGGCAATGGTGATGGTATATGCAGCGGTAGTAGGAGTATTGGTTTTAGTTCTATGTGTGATTATTGCTAAAGTACAGAAAACTCCGAAAAAAAAGGAGGAAAAAGTAGATGAACAAGTATAAATTTATGAAGCGCGGCGTCAGCCTAGTGCTTATCATCCTGCTGTTTGCACTTAGCGCATGTGGAAAAGGACAAGAAGTTGTGGAAATAAAGCCTATGGAAGTAGAGGAGGTACATGCTGTAAGCATTGATTTTCTGGGTGGTCAAGACGTAATGCCAATTTCAGGGTTTCATGGACCATACGCAACAGCCAGCAGTTTTGATGCAATTTCTCTTCCGGATTATTTTACAGATGAGATTTTTCAGGCGCTTAGTGATTGTGGAATCAATATGGTCAATCATGCTTATACAGATTATGTTCATGCACGAGAACAAGTTATTAAAATGTTAGAGTTGGGTGAAAAATACAATATTGGTATTTTTGTGTTTGATTCACAGATTTGTTATAGAGTAGGTGAGTCTGCGCTATCTTTAAAAGAAATGGATGAACGAATCAACTTATATCGGGATTATCCGGCTTTTTCTGGTATGTATGTTGTAGATGAGCCAGGAACAAGTTATTTCAAACCTGAATTGACGGAAGAACGAGAACTTTCTAATTATGTACCGGTATTTCAGAATTTAAAGGAATTGGGAATTGTCGGTTCGGGAAACCTGAATCCAGTTTGGTATGACTATGACCATGAGGTGTATAACCAATATGTTGAAGAGTATATCTCTACCTGTGAGCCACCATATGTTTCTTTTGACTATTATGTATTTGATCCAGAGAGAAGCGTATCCGGTTATTTCTATAATATGGATGTGATTCGCCACTACGCAGAAAAGTATGAAATTCCATTTTGGCTTTATGTACAGGCGGGGGGACAGTGGAATGACGGTATGCAAAAATTTGATTCTATTGATTATTTCCCGACGGAAGGGCAATTACATTGGAATGTGAATACTGCATTAGCATATGGTGCAAAGGGAATTGAATATTTCCCATTAATTCAGCCGTATCATTTTTCATGGGCAGTTTCGCAAGAGCATGATTTCCAGAGAAATGGGATACTAGGTGTTTGGGGAAATAAAACACAATGGTGGTATTATGTACAAAGCGTTAACAAACAGATTGCTGCAGTAGATAGTGTTCTTATGAATGCTGTAAATAAAGGTGTTATTGTATCAGGGGAAAGAGCGATTAAAGATACAGAAGGCAGAGAATTCATTATGGAAGGAACAGCATGGAGAGAACTTGCAGATGTTAAGGGCAATGCCATGGTGGGATGCTTTAATTACAAAGGTAGAACTGCATTATATGTTGTAAATTATGAGACTGAATATGCACAGAAGATAACACTGAATTTACAGGATAATTACAATATGAGTGTTACTCAAAATGCGGAGGTATCAACTGTGAATACCAAAAATCTCACGTTGGATTTGAAGGCTGGCGAGGGTGTACTTGTAGTATTTGAATAAAGGGTAATGTAAGGAAAATTTATGAATAATTGAAGCAGGTTTGTAATCGTAAAATTTTCGAGTAATGGAGAGGAGAGAAGTTTAATGTCATATCAAAAAGCAGAGATGGAAATTATAAAATTGCAGATGCAAGATATAGTTTGTGCATCATCGGAGGTAAATGATGCTGATGCAGATGAGTCCCCAGCAAGTGGAGTATGGTAGGAATCTGAGAAAGGAGATTGTAATAAATATGAAAAAAGAGATAAACAGTTTAGTAAAAAAAGTAACAGCATGTGTTCTTGCAACAGGTATGTTAATAGCAGGAATAATTGTTGTTCCAAAGCAGGCAGATGCGGCGGTAGTAGAAGATAAAGTTATTTTTGAAGAGGGATATGACATCAAAACATATTGGAATTCAGAAAACCCAAAGGCACCAGTAAAAGCTGGTTATGTTTTCGGTGGTTGGTATTCTGCAAAAGAGGAAAATGCATTCCTTACAAAAGAACAAGCGGCTCAGGCAACAACTGCGTATGCAAAATTTGTTCCGGCGCAGGTGTTAAGTGTAAAAGCACAGAATTCCCAAATAAAGGATTCAGAAACACAAGTTTCAGTAAAAGTGGACAAAGATAATATTGATACAATTAGTGAAGATAACCCTATGTGGATTCGTGTTATGTCTTCCTTAGACTCAACGAATTATGAGAAGGTAGGGTTCGATATCTATCTTGCAAACAGAAAACGAGTAGAGAATAAAGATGGTGGAAAATTGTTAGAGACCACTAAAATCTATGATGGGGTTTTGGAAGGTGACAATGTTGTTAAGGCAAATGACATCTTTGGAGGAGTTTCAAAATATGTAAGCGTGTGGAAACTTACTAAAATCGATACGCCATCTAACAAAGACAAAATCATTTATGTCAGACCATACTGGTATACCATGGATGGAACAAAGGTGGAAGGTCTTGCAAAATATGTACATATTGAAGATGACTATATGAACTACATTAGCGTACCTGTAAATATACTTGATAAAGAAGATGTGGCACAAGTAGCTGCTGGTGCAGTAAATGTGACATATACCAATGCACAGGGAAAAAATGTAGCATTGGAATTTAAAGAAGTAGAGCCGGGAAGATTGCTACCAGAGATGAAAGCAGCACCGAACGGTAATGTCATTAAGATGGTAGGAAATACAGAAGTAGATTCAGACAACAAAGATGATATGAATAATCTTGAGACACTTTATGCAAATATTCGTTTTATTAAACCTTCTACAGACGCTACTGATGTAGATGTAGATTTTAAGATGGACATAGTAGAGTTTTGTGACTGGAAAGAAGAAGAAGTGACTATAAGTGAAACATGGGATGTGAAGTATGATGTTCCGTAAATTACTATCCAATAAAAAAATATTATTTGTAACATTAGCTGTCATCTTAGTTCTGATAGTAGGCAGTATCATTCTTGTTACTCAGAATGCAAAAGAGACAGGTGAAAAGAATTTTGGTACAAAAACAGAACAGGACGAGAAGGATGAAAACTCTAATAAGGGTGACAAGGAGGAAGCCGGTTTGGGATTGGAAGTATTAGAGCCGGATAAAGTTTTACCAGAAAATTCCTCAAATGCGTCAGGAACATGGGGTGATGCGTCAGATTCCAATACTCAGACAGGAAATTCCGATATGAATGACACAACAGACAAGGCGGAAGATAAAAAACCAAATGAGGATAAAGAAAATGAGGTTGATACACCGGAGGACGATGAGGATATCCTAGAAGACAATATCACTTGGGGGGATATCTATTAAGGACTGTTTTGGTTATGTGAGTTTGGTAAAATAATTTACGCTAAAACGGAGTTTAGAATTGATACAACCAAATAAACAAGGTAGGTTTTAATATGAAAAAAATAATTGCAATGCTATTGGTCATTTGTGTGTTGGGAATTTCGGTGTTTAGTAATCTGGCAGGCACTGGAAGTGTAAAAGCAGATTCTGGGCAGACAGAGACAGGGTTAAAAAATATAACCTTTTCTGATTTTATATCTTCAGTTAATGCTGAGGCTATGCAGGATGGCGAAATTAAAGAATGGACCCGTGCATTTGCTATCGATTCCAATTTCACATGGGAGAATGTTATGTTTACCGGAAACTTTAAGTTTCAAGGAAACAGGACACGATATCTGCTGTTGGGTAATGGATGGTACGGATTGAGGTTTGATTTTTCTGACAACCAAATTTGCATTTATTACGAAGGAGCAATTTGGACTATTAATGCGGAAGATGTGAAGCTTAAGAGTTTTCAAGATACTCCATTGAAATTATCTATTTCTTTAAAGAAAATAAATGAAATGGATGCACAGTTGCAGATATATATAGAAGATAAGTTGGTAACTCTTGGTGAAGCAACAAGTCAGATACTTGCAAATGCATATTCGGAAGAAGGAAACCTGAATGCAAAATATAGTTATTTTGAGGTGACAGATGCAACTGAGGAATATCCAATTTCCATTGCTTCCTATGTGGAGGGGACACCAATTACGTTTAACGATTTTGCCATGGCAAATGGCAAGGTTATTCATACTACAACTCATTCTGGTGTGGGCATTACACTGAAAGATGTCGTTTTTAGCGGAAACATTAAGTTTCAAGGAAATAAGACTAGATATCTGTTACTTGGAAATGGTTGGAATGGATTACGTTTTGATTTTTATTCCCATGATCAAATAGGGATTCTTGCAGATGGATTTGGTGGAGAACGTTGGTATTTTAAGCCGAACAATGTGGGCATGACTACGTTCCAAAATACAGAATTTAAACTTTCTATTTCCTTAGAGAAGGTTTTTTCAGAGGATGCACGTTTAAAAGTTTATATTAATGATAAAATAGTTCCTCTTGGTGAGAAAAATAGTCAAATTTTGAAAGGGGCGTATGCAGCAGAAACGGGTAATCTCAATAATGTCGCGTTGACCTTGTCGGACGCTGATGAAAATTGTCCGATTTCTATTTCATCAGTGAATCAGCCGAATTTCACCCATTTTGGGTTGGGCGAATTTGGTTTTGCTCCAACTACAACGATCTATCAGGGTACAGAAGATGCGGTGACCAAGCAACTGGGCACATGGGACACATTGGATAACGTAGCAATAGAGGCCATTTACAATTTTGCACCTGCTGGTAATCAGGTATATTATGGTGGCAATTGGCAAGGATTTTACATAGTGCCTTCTGGAGATAGTTTGTCACTGAATTGGGCGGATTTAAATCGAGAAGCAACAGACATACATCATTCTATTGCAACGGTTACACCTGATGAGGTGGATGGGCTATCTTTAACAGGAAGAGATATTAAGATACGAGTAAGTTTTGCTTTTTCCAATCTGGATACAAGCACTGGTAAAGAACGCGCTCATTGTACGGTAGGAATTAGAATTAATGACAGTTATGAGAAATATTTTCAAATAGAGGATACATTAACGGAAATTTTTTCAAATAGTATTTTAATCTATGCACCAGAAGGATGTCCGATTAGTTTCAAGTCAGTGGACGTTGTAGCGGAAGAAGAGTATAAGGTACTTACACTTTCTGATTTTGGTATTACAGACAGTGAGGCAGAAAGTGGAAAAGAAATCTGTGTATCACAAAATAATGCAACGTTACATGGGGCAGAGATTGAAGGAGTTTATAATTTCTCAAGTAGCGGAAATAAAGTGTATTTCGGCGGAGAACAGACTGGATTCTTTCTTGCACCAGCACAAGAGAATGGTGAAGAATGCTTACGGGTAGGACTGACGGAAAGCGAAGAAGTGCTTATCGGAAGAATTACAAAAAGTGAAGCAGGAATGTCCTTGATTGGTAGGGACTTGAATATTAAAGTACAATTTCTTTTGTCTAATGTGACAGACACAACCGCAGATGTTCAAATGAATGTAGTTGTTGTCGACCGCTTTTACAGTGAGTTCACAAAAGAAGGTGTCCTTCTTAGTAACTTAAACAGAATTGTAAGTGTTCTTGCGGATTCAAAAGACACACCACTTACTGTAAAATGTCCTAATTGGGATCAAAAGCCAGAGAAATCATTTTTAAAAGTGACTCCAGCTGATTTTGGTATATTAGATGGAGAATATACATATACAGGAAATTTGGCTGCATCAGGAAATTTGGCAAGCATTTATACACAGAAACCAATTACACTCAATGGCAAAGTATTTTCTGCAGATGTTACTTTTTCGCAGGGAATGAGCGAAATTCGTATTGGCGGTGGCGGGATATTGCCAGAGGACGCTTCAGCTTGGACGGGGATTGCTTTAAGAAAGTATGATGATTCGTTTTTATTGCATGACTGTTCAAGAATGGGACTACCAAATAGGAGTATAGAACTTGCAGTTGCTGGTCTAGAATCAACGACTAAAACATTTAATCTTAAAATTAGTTTTGAATATATAGATCGTGATAAAGATGGCACATGTGACGACCTTAAATGTGGTATTTGGTTCAATGACAGATTATATAACAATGAATACATTTATTCATTAAATAATGTAGATTATTTGGGCGCACAGATGGGAATCTATCCGATAGCAGATGGGGCTAAGATAAGCATTGCATCGGAAAAACGCGCAATATCCCACAGTTTTGTCCCATACATTTTAGAGGACTATGGCATTCAAAAACAAACATACGATAAAACAACACTTGGAACAGTAGATCATAAATTGGGTTCAATAGAAGACATGATTATGAACGGATCTACTGTTACTGGTACAATTTCTCTCAGTGGTATTGCACATATTTGTCTATATGGACAAAATGACAATCCGTGGCTGGGATACAGATTGTCTGCTGAATCAGGAACAGTGAAATTGTCGCATTCAGGTGGATATTATGGAACTATTGTAGACACAGATGTAAAGGCTGGTGAGAAGTTCCAGTTTACAATTGCACAGGACTTTGTGGATGTAGATGAAGATGGCCAGTCAGACGATGTGTGCATGGGATTCTGGGTAAACGGAGAATTATATCAAAATAAATATTTTTACTTTGTGGATTATGAAGGCCATGTGGGAAATGGTGTAATCATCTATCCTCACGATGAGGAACAAGTGGGGAATGTAACAGTATTCGATTCTCTAGAACCGGAACTTTATAATGTTGTGAATACAGTCGACACAGTAAATAGCCAGAATCAAGAATATGGTTATCTGATTGCAGGAAAAGGTGAAATTACTGTAAATGGGGAAAACGTCTCTAGTGGTTCCGTGTTGACTAAACCAGGAGATTATATTGTGCGTTGTATTGGTGCAGGGGATACTTGTTATATCAGACGTGTAGTTCTGTATTGTTCAGGTGATGCTCATGCAGATGGAATAATAGATATCAGAGATTTAGTTGCAACAAAAAAAGTTATTGGCAATCAAGAAGTGCTTACAAGAGCAGGAACAGAGGGCGCTGATGTTGACCGGAATGATATTGTTAATGATGATGATTTTAGAAGTGTTCAAAATCACTTGATTGGATTAGAGGAAATCAAACCGGCAAGAGATTCTTATCTATCATACAAAGAAGATGTTATGCCAATTGGTGGTTATTATGGCCCATGTCGCAGAACAATCATCACAGATATTCGTGGATTGAAAACATATGACTATTTGAATGATGATATTTATGAAAGTATTAAAGACATCGGCATTAATGTAATTAATCACACAGTACATAATTATTTGACCGACAAGGAA
>JAZRPT010000086.1:0-5397 GCA_045649385.1 Faecalimonas sp.
ATCCTTCACATATACACCTAGACGGTCTGCATCCGGGTCTGTTGCAAGTACCAAATCTGCATCCACTTCCTTTGCCAGTTTAAGACCAAGTTCAAATGCTTCCTCTGATTCCGGATTTGGATAAGAAACGGTTGGAAATTCTCCGTCTGGTAATTCTTGTTCTTTTACAACGTATACATTTTCAAAGCCTAGTTCTTTAAGCACACGTCTTGCAGGAATATTTCCTGTTCCGTGAAGTGGACTATAAACAATCTTTAGGTCCTTGCTAACTGCCTTGATTGCATCCCAGTGGATTACTTGTTTCTTTAATTCTTCAATATATGCGTCATCAATCTCTGCACCGATTACTTCATATAATCCTGCTGCTTTTGCAGCGTCCACATCCATCGTTTTCACGGTATTATAATCCGTTACTTTCTGAACTTCATCCATAATTCCCTTGTCGTGAGGTGGTGTAATCTGCGCGCCATCCTCCCAATATACCTTGTAACCATTATATTCCGGTGGATTATGACTTGCTGTAATATTAATACCTGCAATACATCCCAACTTACGAACAGCATATGAAAGCTCCGGTGTCGGGCGTAATGATTCAAAAATATATGCTTTGATACCATTTGCTGCAAGACAAAGTGCTGCTTCGCCGGCAAACTCCGGTGACATACGTCTGGAGTCATATGCGATTGCTACGCCCTTGCTCGCAAATCCCTTTTGCATAATATAGTTTGCAAGTCCCTGTGTAGCCTTGCGAACCGTGTAAATATTCATGCGGTTTGTACCCGCACCAATTACACCACGAAGACCTGCGGTACCAAATTCTAAATCCTTGTAAAATCTTTCTTTAATTTCTTTATCATCATTTGCTATTGCTTTAAGTTCTGCTTTTGTTTCTTCATCAAAGTATGGGTTTGTTAACCATGCCTGATATTGTTCCTGGTAGTTCATCCTACTAGTACCTCCTGTTTTTTATACGCTTTATTATACACCATTCTGCTATAAATGGAAAGAAAATATCATTTCCAAAAATTCTTTCTTTTCCTCCGTTTGCTTAATTACCATTTCCAACTTCTCCAGATTCTTTGCCGGTATCCACACCTTTCTGGAACGATAGTAAGAATTTGCGATCTTCCAGAATTTCTCCGGATATGCCAAACATAGGGAAATAAAGTTCAACTCTCCTTCTTTAAATGGCAAATACTTCTGGTAGCAATCTAATATTTTGTCCCCCAGCGCTACATCCCAGTGATGCTTTTCCATTACCTTTCTTAAAAAATAGTACAAATCCACAACTTGCAAATTCATCTGCACATGCTCAAAATTAGTGGTTGCCATTCCCGAATATGTCATCAACACATTATGATAGTTATAATCACCATGTATCATTTTGCCTTCCTTCATGCTGTCACTATATAATTCTTCATAGTTTGAGGCTTTCAATTCCTCCAAAGCTCTGTCTGCCTGAGAATACATGTCATCAAAATGTTTCAAGAAGGCCATTTCAAAATCGCCCTTTCCAACTCGGTCACGCACAAAAGTACGCACCTTTTTCATTTCACGGTTATGGCGGAAATACTCCTGCCGCAAATCCTCCCCCTGTGTAATAAGAAAAGAATCCTCTGACTCATCCGGAGCAAAGGTTCTAAGTACGCGATGTACACGTGTCAGGTTTTCAACTGCATCCAGAATATCTTTCTCTTTATAAATGTCACACTCTCTGCCGGAGAACCATTTTTTCAGAAAATACTGTATGCCTTCATCTGAAACTACCACTAAGCCATCTTCTTTATTTGCCAATATCCAATCTATATTTTCATATCCCTGTTTTCTGATATGCTTGCCTAATTGTTCAAGCAAACGCAGACGTTTTTCAGAAACACGTACTTCCTTTATCAGAAATAACCCTTTGTCTGTATCACAAAGAACTGCATCCCTTACTTTCTTTGTATTTTTTACATTTATATCATACTGCTCTAAAATGTTAAGCTCGTGTTCTCTCATACTTCCCCCTGAATTGTAATTTCCATTTCATTCTAATGTATGACAAGCCGAAAGGAAGTATTACTCAAAATGATTATTGAAGTTGTTTGTGGCGTACGCTATAATAAACTTGCTATTTATGGAAAGAAGGTATGATAATATGAGAATTCAATTACCTGAAAAAGTAAATACGATTATTCACACCTTGCAGGAACACGGGTTTGAAGCCTATGCTGTTGGGGGATGTGTTCGAGATTCTATTCTGGGACGAGTTCCGGATGACTGGGATATTACTACCTCTGCTACCCCATTGGAAACAAAGTCTTTGTTTACCAAAACCTTTGACACAGGTATCGAACACGGCACGATTACTGTTTTGATAGATAAAGATGCTTTTGAAGTGACCACATATCGTGTGGATGGAAAATATGAGGACAGCAGACATCCTTCTGAGGTTACATTTACCAGAAGTCTTTCCGAAGATTTGCTACGCAGAGATTTTACAATCAATGCTATGGCTTATAATGAGAAAGAGGGATTGGTTGATATCTTTGGGGGCATGCAGGATTTGAAAAACCAAACAATCCGTTGTGTCGGAAATGCAAAGGCTCGCTTCGGGGAAGATGCTCTACGCATCCTAAGAGCAGTCCGTTTTGCAGCTCAGTTAGGTTTTCAAATTGAATCCAGCACTCAAGAAGCAATTGCGGAGCTTGCTCCAACCCTTGCAAACATCAGTGCAGAACGTATTCAAGTGGAACTTATTAAAATGCTGGTTTCGCCAAATCCGACTCTCATGCGAACTGCATATGACCTGGGTATTACAAAAGTAATTTTGCCGGAATTTGATGAAATGATGGTGACTACTCAGGAAACACCACATCATAAATACAATGTTGGAGAACACACGCTGAAAGCAATAGAAGGCATTCGTGCAGATAAGGTGCTACGATTGACAATGCTATTCCATGACATTGCAAAGCCAATGATGAAAACTGTTGACGAAAAAGGCATTGCACATTTTAAAATGCATGATGTCAAAGGCGCAGAAATGACGAAGCAGATTCTAAGACGGCTGAAATTTGACAACGATACTGTTAACAAAGTTGTAAAACTGGTACAATATCATGATTATCGTATGCCGGCAGAGCCTAAGAACGTACGCAGGGCCATGAATAAGATTGGGGAAGATTTGTTTCCATATTACTTAGAAGTGAGGGAAGCAGATACTTTGGCACAAAGCGAGTATTTACAAAAAGAAAAACTACAAAATATCAAAGATGTGCGACATTGCTATGAAGATATTTTGGTCAAGAAAGAATGTGTCTCCTTAAGAACGCTTTCTGTCACCGGAAGTGACTTGATTGAGAATGGCATGAAGCCGGGAAAAGAAATCGGGATGGTTTTGAACAAACTTCTGGAGATTGTAATTGAGAATCCGGAATATAATACTAAAGAAGCTTTACTAAAAATATATGAACAACTATAAAAAGAAGAGGACAAATTATCACTTTTCCATGTGACATTTTGTCCTCTTGTTAACTTATAAGAATGTGCCTGTTAATACACCTGTAGCCTACGCGTACGGCTCTACCTTTGCATTGATCTCTGCAAATAATTGTTCTTTTACTGTTTGGATTTCGGCAATTGCCACATCCAAGTCTACTAATTTCTGAATGTTCTTATCTCTTGTTGACAATTCAATCTGATTGTTTTTCAGGTTCTTAGGTCCCACAACCACACGAATCGGCACACCTAAAAGGTCTGCATCTGCAAACATTGCACCTGCACGTACATCACGGTCATCATAGATCACTTCGATGCCTGCACTTTGCAATTTCTTATACAAATCATCTGCTGCTGCCTTACATTCTTCTTGATCAGCTCTCATACAGCAAAGATGTACTTCCCAAGGCGCAATGGAGATTGGCCAGATAGGACCATTATCATCATGTCTTGCTTCACAAACAGAAGCCGCCAAACGTCCCACACCGATACCATAGCATCCCATGATTGGAGTTTGTGAATTTCCTTCTGCATCGGTATATGTCATACCCATAGAAGCAGAATATTTTGTACCTAATTGGAAAATGTTTCCTACTTCAATACCACGTTTTACTTGAATGGTCTTTTTGCCGCAAACCGGACAGATTCCACCTGTTTGAATCTTTGCAACATCCACATATTCCACTTCGCCACAGTCACGTGCAATGTTAAGTCCTTTATAGTGGTAATCTACTTCGTTTGCCCCTGCCACTAAATTTTCAATTCCCTTCAGTGAAGAATCGAAAATTACAGTACAGTCAGCTTTCATATCATATGGGCCTGTAAATCCTGCTACGATACCACTTTCTAATGTTACTTCTGCCGGATGTACCTTTTCGCCAAGATAGTTTGTTAATTTCGTTTCATTTACTTCGTAATCTCCACGAATAAACACGATAACATATTCGTCTGTCATGTTTTTCTGGTACATAACTGCCTTACAAGAATTTTCCACAGAAGCACCTAAGAATGATGTTACTTCTTCAATAGATTTGCAGTTTGGTGTGTAAACTTTCTCCAATTCTCCCATTGGCATGCATCCACTGTTATCAACCTGTGTCTCAGCAGCTTCCATATTGGCACGGTAACCACATTCTTCACACAAAACAATAGAATCTTCCCCTGCATCTGCAAGTAACATGTATTCATGAGAAACGCTTCCGCCCATCATACCAGAGTCAGATTTTACCGCAATAACTTCCGGAACACCGGCACGTTGGAATACACGGTTGTATGCTTTATAGCAAACATCATAGTATTGTTCCAAATCTTCCTGTGATGTATGGAAAGAATAGGCATCCTTCATTGTAAATTCTCTTACACGAATAAGACCTGCACGTGGTCTTGCTTCATCACGGAATTTGGTTTGAATCTGGTAAATCATAAATGGATATTTTGTATAGGTTTGTCCGTATTCTCTCACAAGATGCACAGCTGCTTCCTCGTGAGTCATACCAAGTACCATCTGGCTGTCATTTCTGTCTTTGAAACGAAGCAGTTCTTCCCCAACGCTTTCAAAACGTCCAGATTCTTCCCACAAGCTTCCCGGAAGGGCAACAGGGAATAATACTTCCTGTCCGTCAATAGCATCCATTTCTTCACGGATGATGTTTTCAATTTTCTTTGTGATTCGTTTCATTGGTGGGTACAAACTGAAAATACCGTTTGCCACATATTTGATGTAACCACCACGCACGCTGAATGCATGACTGTCAATTACGCAATCCGATGGACGCTCTTTAAAACGATCACCAACAAGATTTTTTAATTTCATAATTTTCTCGTTGTTTTTTGCTTTTATTTCGTTGTCTTTTTCGCTGATTATTTTTTGGAGTTCTGCTTGGTGTGCTTGTTCTCTGTAGTCAAGTTCATATTCGA
>JAZRPT010000087.1:0-3125 GCA_045649385.1 Faecalimonas sp.
ACATTATGTATCCCTGAGATACTTCAATGCTTGTGGCGCTCACGAAAGCGGATTGATTGGTGAGGCACATAACCCGGAAAGCCATTTGATTCCGTTGGTTCTTCAGGTACCTAACGGAAAACGTGAGTTTGTTTCCATCTATGGCAATGATTACGATACACCGGATGGAACTTGCGTTCGAGATTACATTCACGTAACGGATCTTGCAAAAGCCCATATCCTTGCTGTGAAGCATTTGATGAACGGTGGGGACAGTAATATTTTCAATCTTGGTAACGGTGTTGGATACTCGGTAAAAGAGGTTATCGAAACCGCAAGAAAAGTAACTGGACACCCGATTCCTGCTAAGGAAGAGCCCCGTCGAGCAGGAGATCCCGCTCGCCTTGTGGCGTCGGGCGAGAAGGCGAAAAAAATTCTTGGTTGGGAGCCTGAGATTAAAGATTTGGCTGATATTATTAACAGCGCATGGAAATGGCACAAAGCCCATCCTAACGGCTACAATAAGTAATGTTTGATAGTTAGAGAGTTAGAGGTGAGAAGATGATTTGTGGAGCAGTTCAAACTCTGATCAACTACGGTATTAAGCATCATCTGATAACCAGTGCCGACGAACTGGTAGTCCGAAACGAACTGATGGACATCCTTTGTCTTACAGATTGGAAGGATGTTGCCGTATCTGATCAGGTGGAAACCATTGATGAAATCCTAAAACCCCTTGTGGATTATGCTTGTAAGCAAGGAATTATTACCGATACGGTAAATTCCAGAGACTTATTCGATACCAAGTTGATGGGCGTACTGACACCGATGCCACGTGAAGTGATTGCGGAATTTGAAAGACACTACAAGATCAGCCCCAAGGAAGCGACTGACTGGTATTATAGTCACAGTCAGGCAGTAAACTACGTAAGAGCCGGAAGAATTGCCAAGGATCTGCTTTGGAAATTCCCCTGTGAATACGGTGTGCTGGACATCACGATTAATTGTTCTAAACCCGAAAAAGATCCAAGGGATATCGCAGCGGCGAAGAAACAAAAATCGGCCGCATATCCCAAGTGTCAACTCTGCCCTGAAAATGCAGGATTTGTTGGGACGGCGAAACACCCTGCGCGACAAAACCTACGCCCCATTCCCCTGAAGGTGGGAGGAGAACGGTGGGAGATCCAATATTCTCCTTACGGCTATTATAATGAACACTGCATTGTGTTTAACGAAAAACATGTGCCGATGAAAATTGATGCAGCCGTCTTCGGGAAACTCTTTGATGTCCTTGATTTTCTCCCTCACTATTTCATAGGTTCTAATGCAGATCTGCCGATTGTCGGCGGTTCCATTCTCTCACACGAGCATTTCCAAGGCGGCAGATATACCTTTGCGATGGAAACGGCTCCTGTTGAGACCGCTTTTACTGTCCCTAAATACCCAAAGGTAAAAGCGGGTATCGTAAAATGGCCGATGTCGGTGATCAGACTCCGCTCTGAAGACCGCGAAGAATTGGCGAAATGTTGTGACCTTGTTTTGAAACGTTGGAGAGCCTACAGCGATGCGTCTGTTGTTGTTTTTGCTGAAACCGATGGTATTCAACATAATACAGTAACACCTATTGCTCGTAAGAACGGCAAGGAATATGTGTGTGACCTGGTGCTTAGAAACAATCTGACTACCAAAGACAGACCTCTGGGTGTGTTCCATCCTAATCCCGAATTGCATCACATTAAGAAGGAAAACATCGGACTTATTGAGGTTATGGGTCTCGCCGTTCTTCCTTCCAGACTGGCTTGTGATCTTGGCATGCTTGAAAGAGCGTTGATCAACGGTCAGGATCTCTTGGGCATTCCCGAATTGGCACAGCATGCAAAATGGGCAAGTGAAATTATGGAACGTCACCCAGAATTAAGTGCCAAAAACGCCAGAGATATTCTTGAACAGGAAATCGGCAGCGTGTTTCTCGAAGTTCTTAGTGACGCCGGTGTGTTCAAGAGAACAAAGGAAGGCCGTGACGCCTTCCTGCGTTTCGTAGAATTTATGAGTACATAATAACAAGTGGATAAATTCTTGTTTAACAGAAATAAACAATTTTTTCGATGCGGTTTTGTCACCGAATACAATGAAAAAATCGGAGGCGCCACATCAAGTGGTGCCTCCATTTTATAAAACATTTAGTAATTTACTTTAGGTGAGGAGGTAATAATATGGAGCCGATTTATGTAACCGGTCATCAAAATCCGGATACAGATTCTATTGTAGCCGCCATTGCTTATGCATCCTTAAGAAATGCGTTAGGAGATCGAGAATATATCCCGGCTTGCCTTGGTCGAGTATCTGATGAAACACAATTAGTTCTTAATCATTTTGGTTTTAAAGCACCCATGCTAATATCAAACGTATATACACAGGTACAAGATTTGGGATTCGATGACCCCCCGATTTTGAGCGTCGGTGTTACCGTTGATAGAGCATGGAACGAGCTTCAGGAACGCAAAGAATTACGTGCGATCCCCGTTTCAAACGACGATGGCACTTTGCTTGGATTAATCTCTCGTGAGGACATTGCGAGTTATAATATGGGACTTAATAATTCAAGCAACTTAGATAAAGTTCCTTTATTCAATGTTCTTTCTGTATTGGAAGGAAAAGTTATAAACGACGCAGGCGAATATCTTGATGCAGTTTCGGGCGAAGTAGTCCTTGCTATTCCCGAAAGCAGAGGTTCTTCAGTAATTTCCGGTAAAGATACCGTGTTGATTTGCGGACATCAACCTGAAATCATTCGCCAAGCCTTAGAGGATAACATCAACTGCCTCATTCTTTGCAGAACCGAGTTAGAACCGGAACTTACGCAAATAGACACAACCACCTGCATTATTTACACCCCGTACGATGCATATAAAGCAACAAGACTTATTTTTCAATCTACTCCTATTGGCAGGATTTGCACCACAAAAGATTTGTACTGTTTCCATTTGGAAGACAGAGTGGATCACGTAAAAGAAATGGTGTGGAAGCATAGAAAACCTTGTTACCCAATTTTGGATGAGAATGAAAAGATTGTTGGAATTCTTACAAGATATCATTTGTTACGTCCAAGAAGAAAGCGTGTTGTTCTTGTTGACCATAATGAAGCA
>JAZRPT010000088.1:0-1785 GCA_045649385.1 Faecalimonas sp.
GTAAGTATTGAAAATCAATGCAAAACAAAAAACCGAACCAGATTACTTTCTGATTCGGTTTCTTGTTTTAGCTGGAATTAACGAGTCATCAGCTTGGGAAAATTGAGCCCGGAATTCGCTTTTTTCGTTTTTCCTACGTTCAGCCCAAGCAAATATGGAATCATATTATAATATATTGGATAGAAGCGTTTTATGGAATCAGTTTCGCTATTCTGGAGCCTATCACATCGCTTGTAAGAGGTCATGGAAAATGAAATACAGCATTCGCGGGGAAAGTATAAACAATGAAAAATTTCTCCAATTTTCCTAAAAAATTACTGAATCGCAATACTTAATAGAACAATTCCGGATTTATAGCCATTTAACTTGACTCAAGAAACAAGGCAGCTAAAATAATGGCAACAAGAGAATAATGAGAGATGAACGAAGTATCTAAAAAACAAAAATTTGTCATTCTATACAAATATGTCTCCTACAAAGCCTTTGAATCAATAATGGAAAAATGGGCGTGGAAGGCATCATTCCCATTTGAATCTAATGATCCTCTTGAATACATAGCTCAACATACTGAACATAAAATGGGGCGTTACATGAATATTCACTCTCCACAAGATGAACCACCCCCTTTTTTCAGTTTTTCAAGAAAAATGTCCGATGTCACAATGTGGGGACAATATGCTGATTATGCTCGAGGTGTATGTCTGGTTTTCAAATTTCCATTATCTGAAAATAGTAGGGAGTACTGGTCTGACGAAAATGCTGATGCGCTATCGCCTCACATTAGTTATATGATGACCAATTCAACAGAAAAATGCGACACAACGCTGGCTGGAGTAAAATATTCTGAAGACAGATTCAGTCCTGGTGATCTCAATACAGAAAAACCAGAATTCGACACTTTAATTATGACGTTGTTTTGGCGAATGTTATACATGCCTACCATAAAAGCTGAATCATGGAAGTACGAAGATGAGGTTCGAATTATCGAGCATTGCGAAAATGCATCTCAAGAATACAAAGGAATGTTGCTTTATGAATGGCCAATGAATTATCTATATGGCATTATTATAGGGGCTAACTCTTCATATCCTACTGATTATTTAAAGCAAAAGATAAAATTGAGTTATTCTAAAACAAACCAAAAGAACTTCTTTTGGGGTGAATTATGTAATTGCTATGTTGTCAGAGCAACTATCCACCCAACAAAGTTTGCATACGAAGCATATCCATTCAGCGATAGAATGGAAAATGACTTGCTTGAAAAGATTATGAGTCTCACGAAGCATAGCTATGATGAAGGCGAAACATGGTATGAGTTATCCAAGAAAATGCTCAACGATTTAGCAGAATGGCGTAATGGTGTAATTAGAACTTTTGCAAAAAAGCTTGTTCAGCAACGAACTCAGTATACTACAGTCAACTCAGATAATGATGAAAAGATATTATTCGACATAACTCGCCACATCATTACCAATTCTTCAATTTTTGCAAAAATCTTTCAGGAAGAAACCTTAAGTGTAGAAGATATTCAAGCAGCTATAACATCTCGCCCCGAAGAAAGAGAAAACATTAAGGGTATGGCACAATGGTTTATTAATCAGGGAATAAATGCGATAGCAAAAAAAGTGCATTTTGAACTTGATGATGAGATTGATTCTGTTATATCTAAGTATTTCAAAGAAACAAAAAAATAGTACCGAAGATTCATAAACATCTCATTGCCGGACGAAGCAAGTTCTTACAGCTGAACAAGCCTATGGCTCGGATATGGTCAAGGAATTGCTC
>JAZRPT010000089.1:0-2289 GCA_045649385.1 Faecalimonas sp.
CGAAGTCTATCGACATGAGGTCTCCAAATGCTTTTTGGTTGATGTTCAGCTTGGCCACCAGATTATCATCCCCATAACCTTTGATAACATTGTTACGGTCTGCATACCCGATAGAGGCTCGATAATTGGACGATTCATTGCCTCCGCTGAATGCCAGATGATGATTATGTACAATCCCTGTCCGTGTAATGACATCAGGATGATAGGTTCTGAAGCCGAAATCCTTTACAGGAAGCCCCATAGAGTTTGCAGTATGGAGATAATCCTCCGGGTTGAGCATTCTCAGACTTTTGTAAATGGATTCCACCCCGAAATGACTATCATAGGAAATACTGAATTTCTGTGCGTTTCCTCTTTTAGTATTCACAACTATCACCCCAGAAGCACCACGGGAACCGTACTGTGCAGTCTCCGAGGCATTCTTGAGCACGGTGAAAGAAGCGATGTCCGCCGGGAAAACGGTAGATAACGTCGCAAGATCCGATGAAATCCCATCGATGATAACAAGCGGGTCATTTCCTCCAGTGATGGAAGTCGTCCCTCTGACCCGGACACTGTTAAGCATCGCCATCCGTTCAGAGCCATCAGTAGAGACGTTTACTCCAGCTATCTGACCGCTGAGAGATTTCAGAGGAGTCTCTGGCAATCCCTTCTTCATTTTCCCCTCATCTACGACAGTAGTACCAGATTTGTACAACAAGGTATCAGCATGTTGTTTGTTCTCAACAATCTGAGCTCTCAAAGGGATTGTCATCAATATCGTCGAAATTCCTAAAGCAACAAGTTTTTTCATGGTATTCTTTATTAAGGGTAAACTGATTCGGTTAAGTAATGCTGGCACGAACCCGGCTTAATGTCTCCAAGGACATCTGCAAATAAGAGGCAATATATGTAAGAGGCGCTCTTTTCACTATTTCCGGGAAGAGTTGCATCAATTTACAATATTTGTCTTTTGCCGACTCAAAACGCAGGATGTCAGCTTTGACTTGCGAAAGAATAAGTGAATCTTCGAAAAAGCGCCGGTACAGATAGGCTAAGTCACCATTTTTATCTGCCATTTCTTCCATGATATCACGAGGAATTTCCCAAACAATACTGGGTTCCAACGCCTCCATGATCAAATGAGTCGGCTTTTGATTGAAATAACTTTCAATACACCACACTACCCCTCCTTCGTATGACAAATGTTCTGTCATATCTTTATCGTGTTTAACATAATGCTGCCTTATCAGACCTTGTTCAATATAATACAGGCAGTTACATATCTCATTTTCATTGAGTATAATATCTCCTTTCTGACATTTCTTGCATTGGATAATTTCTGCGAACAAACGGATGTTTGGCAATTGAAGCTTGCGCTTAGGACAAGTTTCTTCAATAATTTGTTTGGCTATTTCAAATTGTCTACTCATGAGCTTATTAAATCTAAGTAATTATTAACTTATGGAGTAATCTGATAATGCATAAAGCAAAAAAGAAACACAATTGTTTGATTTGACAGGGGCGCTACTGAATGCAAAATGGAGTTGGCGAGTTAACCTCGATTGTGTGACTGCTTTCTGGATTCCTTTCTGATAGGAATGTTCTGATTGGGCATATACGGAATCTATGCCACTTAAGAGAAGCAAAAAAATGAATAAACATCGCACTTTTCCCATCTTTCTTTGTTTATATATCCGACAGATCCCCAAACCGGATGGTGTCAATGGATGCTCTTATATATAAAAAGAAAAGCGCGGGAATCTGTACTTCTGTTACTCGTCCACTGTTTGAGGCTCTCGCATTGCCCTAGAAGTCCGAACGAGCAACTGCAAGATAGCCCACGCTGTACGTATAACAACAAAGTACACCTATTGCAAGAACAAAGGTGTACTAAGGTACTCACATACCCCGCAGACATCCACCGTTGCTTTTGTTTTGACTTCTATTCAGAAACTTGCGAGATTTCAAACAGCCAAAGACAAAAACGTAGTAAACGTCTTTTCCTTATATATATCGTCTGTCACTTCATGCGTGTGAAAGAGACATGACAAAGATAGTGAAAATTCCATAAATCCAAAGCAATTAAAAAAAATAATGCCATAAGTGCAATCTCTTTTAATTAAACAGCCTTTTAATTTGCTTAAAGTTTATCTAAAAAATTGCATCCATTAATTGTTAATACTTTTAATAATTTCCATGCATACCTACATAATACACAATAAATAAATGATTTTCAAATAAATAATAAGTGTATGGAAATATGTAGTTAATTTTCAGCTACATATTTTCATACACCCACAGATAATA
>JAZRPT010000090.1:0-14106 GCA_045649385.1 Faecalimonas sp.
GTACCTGAATTAATTGGATGTGCGATATCGCTATATTCTCCATCTGCAGCCTTCTTACTTGGCATTGCAATGAAAAGGCCTTTCTCACCTTCGATAACCTTAATATCATGTACTACAAATTCGTCATCCATAGTGATTGATACAACTGCCTTTAACTTACCTTCTTTTGCTACTTTGCGTACGCGTACATCTGTGATTTGCATAACTTACCTCTCTCTAAAACTCATATCTTTCATTTTTTTCCACGATTACTTCTACTTTCTTTTCCCCTACGTGGCGGGTGTTTGCTCGAATTGTACTGCTACTTTCCACAATACAATTCTCAATATAGGTATTATCCCCAAGATACACATCATTCAATATAATTGAATTTTTAATTACACAATTGTTGCCTACAAATACCTTCTTGAATAGAACAGAATTTTCTACTGTTCCGTTTACGATACTTCCACTCGCTACCAAGCTATTTTTTACAACTGAGCCCGGATTGTACTTGGCTGGGGGAAGATCACTTACTTTTGTACAAATCTCCGGATATTCCTTGAAGAAGTGACCTCTAACTTCAGGCCTTAAGAAATCCATATTTGTCTTATAGTAAGCATCTACTGTAGCAATATTGCTCCAGTAACTATTTATCTCATATCCATATATTCTCTTCACATTGCGATAGCGAATCAATATATCGGATACAAAATCGTATCTTTCGTCCTCTACGCACTCCTCAATTAAATCAATTAAGAGTCGTCTTCGGATGACATAAATTCCGGTTGAAATCATATTGAAGTTAGCCACCATCGGCTTCTCTTCAAATTCTAGCACTCGCATATCTTCGTCCATCTTTAATGTGCCGAATCTACGAGCATCTTCTCCCGGCGGAAGTTCTTTACAAACAATGGTGATATCTGCCTTCTTTTCGACATGATATTCCAATACCTTTTCCAAATCCAATTTGTATACCGCATCTCCCGATGCAATCACCACATATGGTTCGTGACATTCCCTTAGGAAATCTAAGTTTTGATAAATGGCATCCGCGGTCCCGCGATACCAAGAACCATTGTCTGCTGTAATAATCGGTGTAAACACATACAAGCCGCCTTGCTTTCTTCCAAAGTCCCACCACTTTGATGAGTTCAAATGTTCATTCAATGAGCGCGCATTGTATTGTGTCAAAACCGCAACCTTTTGCATGTGTGAATTTGCCATATTACTGAGGGCAAAATCAATTGCGCGATAATTCCCGGCTACCGGCATGGCTGCTGCAGCTCGTTTCTTGGTCAGTTCACGCATCTTGTTACTACTGCCACCTGCCAAAATAATTCCTACTGCCTTCATGCCTGCTCACCTGCCTTTATCAAAGTCTCGCCACTCTCAAGAATATCATTTTCATAATCTTCTCTCACAGTCACTCCACTAATTGCCGTATTTTTTCCAATCTGAACACCGGACGGAATGACGGAATTTTCACCAATTGTAACCAGTGCAAATGAGTAGATGTCCGGTTTTAACTTGTTTGGAACATCTTCTCCAACGCCCATTGTTACATTCTCTCCAACCTTAACATCCTCGGCAATAATC
Source organism: Faecalimonas sp. (assembly GCA_045649385.1). Taxonomy (GTDB): domain Bacteria; phylum Bacillota; class Clostridia; order Lachnospirales; family Lachnospiraceae; genus Faecalimonas. The sequence goes on from JAZRPT010000090.1 coordinate 1,579, forward strand.
GCTCGGTCAATGACGCAATTCTTACCAATAACCGTGTCTTGCATAATAATCGAATCTCGTATAACACTTCCTTTTCCAATAATTACGCCCGCACCAATTACAGAATTATGTACCTCTCCATACACTTCCGCGCCATTGCATATGATACTTCGTTCAATGACTGCTTTTTCTGATATGTACTGCGGTGGTAGGCAGCCTTCATTTGTATAAATGTTCCAATGCTTTTCATATAAATTGAATTCCGGAATAATATCTATTAATTCCATGTTTGCTTCCCAGTAAGAACCAAGGGTTCCAACATCCTTCCAGTAACCATTAAACTCATAAGCAAACATTCGCTTGTCCTGTTCAAAACAATATGGTATGACATGCTTACCAAAATCACAATTCGGCACGTCCTTCTTTTCCAACAGCGCATCCCTCAGCACCGGCCAACTGAAAATATAAATTCCCATAGATGCCAAGTTACTTCTTGGATTCGCAGGTTTTTCCTCAAACTCTAAAATCCTGTTTTCCTCATCTGCAATCATAATACCGAACCGGCTTGCTTCCTCCATCGGAACCGGCATAACTGCAATAGTCACATCTGCATGATTCTCTTTATGAAAATCCAACATCACCTCATAATCCATCTTATAAATATGGTCCCCTGATAGAATCAACACATAATCCGGATTATAACTTTCCATATATTCAAGGTTCTGATAGATAGCATTCGCGGTTCCTGTATACCACTCGCTGTTGGTGCTCTTTTCATACGGCGGTAAAACTGCAACCCCTCCAACGTTGCGGTCCAAATCCCACGGAATCCCAATTCCTATATGGGCATTCAAACGCAATGGACGGTACTGAGTTAATACCCCGACTGTATCAATCCCTGAGTTGATACAGTTGCTGAGCGGAAAGTCTATGATACGATACTTTCCTGCGAAAGCCACAGCCGGTTTGGCTACCTTTGCTGTCAGAACGCCAAGTCTGCTACCCTGACCGCCAGCCAAAAGCATAGCTATCATCTCTTTTTTTCTCATACTGTCACCTCTTCTTAGTCCCCTCATTGTATGTCTATTCTTTATTATAGCACACGTAATTTTTTTTGCGAACACATTTTACAAAAAATATTATGATTTTATGAACTTTTTGTAAAAATGTTACAAAATAGTTTGTTTTTGAAACACTTATATCTATATACAATATATATTTCTACCAGAACACTTATTACTTTTTCTCATTATTGTAAGAATCTCTTGGTTTTTTCATCACAAATGTATATAATAAGAAGAGATGTTTTTTCATAAAATAAAAGTAGGAAGTGTTTTTATGTATCAAATAGATTTTAAAAAACCACAACACGTACATTTTATAGGAATTGGCGGAATCAGCATGAGCGGTTTGGCTGAGATTTTATTGAAGGAAAATTTCGAGGTGTCAGGTTCCGACAACAAACCATCTGCATTGACAGAACACTTGACTCAATTAGGCGCAGTTGTGGACTACCCACAGAAAGCTTCTAATATTACAGACGGTATTGATGTGGTTGTATATACGGCTGCCATTCACGAAGACAATCCGGAGTTAATGGAAGTAAGAAGACAAAATATTCCAACTTTGACACGTGCAGAATTACTCGGGCAATTGATGAAAAATTACGAAACACCAATTGCAATATCCGGAACCCACGGAAAAACAACTACAACTTCCATGCTGTCACACATACTTTTAGAAGCCGAAAAAGATCCAACCATTTCAGTTGGAGGTATTTTAAAAGCAATTGGGGGAAATATTAGAGTAGGGAACTCCGATGTCTTTCTGACAGAAGCATGCGAATACACCAATAGTTTTCTGGATTTCTTCCCGAAGATTGCGGTTATGTTAAATGTAGAAGAAGACCACATGGATTTCTTCAAGGACATTGATGACATTCGTTCTTCGTTCCACCGATTTGCAGCACTTCTACCTGAAGACGGCGCTTTGGTAATTAATAAGAACATCGAAAAAATGGAGGCTATTACTGATGGGCTTTCATGCAAGATTATTACTTATTCAGAAGTGCAGGATGCAGACTATTCTGCAGCAAATATTTCCTTTGACGAACTTGGAAATGCATCCTTTGATTTGATAAAATATGGCGAAAACATTGGAAGAATGCAATTGTCTGTGGCCGGAAACCACAATGTTTCCAATGCCTTGTCAACCATCGCTGTTGCAGATTTGTTAGGCATTGATTTGGCAACTATCCAAAAAGGATTGCTTTCCTTTACCGGTACTGACCGTCGTTTCCAATACAAAGGGGAACGAAATGGATTTACCATTATAGATGACTATGCTCACCATCCGACAGAAATCAGGGCAACCTTGACTTCGGCACGGAATTATCCTCACAAAGATATCTGGTGCATTTTCCAACCTCATACCTACACAAGAACCAAAGCGTTCTTCCATGAGTTTGCGGAAAGCCTATCTCTTGCCGACCATGTGATCCTGGCAGATATTTATGCGGCGCGTGAGACAGATACTCTAGGTATGTCTTCCGAAGCTTTGGCAGAAGAAATTAAGAAATTGGGATGCGATGCATACTACTTGTCAAGCTTTGAAGCAATAGAAAATTTTGTGCTAAAAAATTGTTTCCACAATGATTTGTTGATAACTATGGGGGCCGGAGACGTTGTAAACATTGGGGATTCGCTACTTCGTTAAGAGTTATCCACATTATCCACATTTTTGTTATCCACAAAAAACTTGAGATATCCACATAATTGTTCTTTGACCTTTAGATTGCCGGTGCTATAATACGAATACTGATAAGATAAAGGGTGGATATATCATGACAAGAACACTGACGTTGAAGAACCGTTTTCAAGGTAATACAACTATCGTTGAAAATGATTTTATAGATAATTATTTAGCAAAGGCAAATGGGGAATATGTGAAAGTTTACCTTGTTTTATTGCGCCATTTGAACGGGAATGCAGGGGGACTTTCTATCTGTGGACTAGCTGATTGTTTGGAATGCACAGAAAAGGATATTTTGCGTGCATTTAAGCACTGGTCTAAGGTGGGACTCCTTAATATTGACTATGATGAAGCAGGTAACATTTGCGGTCTGGCAGTTGGGAACTCTAGCGCCTCTACCAAGGCAGAGACACAAGCTGTCATCCAGCCTATCTCTGTCAAGAAAGAAGACTGTCCGATTGACCACATTGCAGAACCCGTCAAAGCAGCAAGCACTCCAAAGAAGGCTAGGAAAACAGTTTCCTCAAATCAAGAAGAACTTCGCCAATTATATTTTGTTGCAGAACAATATATGGGCAAGCCTTTAACAGCAAGTGAGATTAAGAAAATTAATTACTTCTTTGATACACTTGATTTTTCAACTGATTTGATTGAATATTTAATCGAATATTGCGTGGAAAACGGTCACCGCAATATGAAATACATAGAAACAGTTGCACTTGCATGGTCAGATGCCGGCATTCAGACAACGGAAGATGCAAAGATGAACACAACCCTTTATATGAAAAACGTATATTCTGTTTTGAATGCTTTTGGTATTAAAGGACGTTCCGCTGCACCTGCCGAAATTTCTTACATTAAGAAATGGGCTGACGAATATGGTTTCACTCTAGAGATTATATTAGAAGCGTGCAACCGTACTATTAACAATACTCACAAACCTGATTTTAAATATGCGGACTCCATTTTAAACAATTGGCTTGCGAAAGATGTACATCATATGTCAGACATTTCTCGTCTTGACCTCGCATATCGTCAGGAAAAAGAGGCGAAAACAAAAACCCATACAAAAACTGTTGCTTCCGGCAACCGTTTCAATAATTTTGAAGGGCGTTCTTATGACCTTAATTCGTTAGAACAGCAACTTCTAAATTCTAATTAAAGGAGTCTTAACGTGGCTTTAAATAATTCACAGTACAACAGCATTATTCGTACTTACGAACAAAAACAACTTCACAATCGTGACATTTTGGACAAGCGTTATGCAACTGCTTATGCCAAATTACCGGAACTGAAGCAGGTTCATCAATCCATATCTGAGTTAAGTGTCAGTCAGGCACGCAAGCTCTTAGAGGGAGATGACAACGCACTGCAGGAATTGAAATCTCAGATAAGACTGCTGTCAAACCAAGCGACGGATTTACTTGTCTCGGCGGGTTTTCCTGCTGATTATCTGGAACCTGTTTATACTTGCGCTGATTGCAAGGATACGGGATACATTGACAACAAGAAATGTCATTGCTTCCGCCAGGCTGAGATTGATATGCTTTACACCCAGTCCAATTTAAAACACATATTACAAAATGAGAATTTTGATACATTTTCATTTGGATACTACTCTACAAATCATGTGGACCCGAAAACCGGTTCCACCTCCTTGGCTAACATGCAAAAAGCTTACATGGCAGCTCGTGACTTTGTAGATACATTTGGAAAAGAATTTCGCAATTTATTTCTTTACGGTGATACAGGGGTTGGAAAAACATTCCTTTCAAACTGTATTGCAAAAGAATTAATTGATACATCGCACTCAGTTATTTATCTTTCTTCTTTCGAACTTTTTGATACTTTAGCAAAAAGCAAGTTCGGAAAAGATGAGGCAGCAAATCAAATGAATGAACACATCTTTGACTGCGACCTACTTATCATTGATGATTTGGGAACTGAGCTGTCAAACTCATTTACAGTTTCTCAGTTGTTCCTCTGTTTGAATGAACGCTTACTGCGTAGAAAATCAACAATTATCTCCACCAATTTATCCTTGGAGTCACTGGTTGATATTTATTCAGAAAGAACATTTTCCCGTATCACAAGTAACTATACTATGTTAAAATTAACTGGTGATGATATAAGAATTAAAAAGAAACTAATGAAAAGGGAGGGCAACTAATGTTACGCCGCACAGAACGCACACTTGAAAATCTTCCAGTAGGACCTCTTGGTTTTATTCCGATAGCTGGATGCGAAGACTTAGGAAAGAATGTAGACGAATACCTTGTAAAATGGAGAAAGGAATCCGTTGAAAACGATAAGAATGATGCAGTATTTGCTGAATACTCAAAGGATTCTTTTATCGTAGATGCAAAAGTACCTCGCTTCGGCTCAGGTGAAGCAAAGGGTATTATCAACGAGTCCGTACGTGGAAAAGACGTTTACGTTATGGTGGATGTATGTAACTACAGTCTCACATATTCCTTGTCAGGTCATACAAACCGTATGTCACCTGATGATCATTTCCAAAACTTAAAAAGAGTGATTGCTGCAATCGCCGGAAAGGCTCGCCGTGTAAACGTTATCATGCCATTCCTATACGAAAGCAGACAGCATAAAAGAAGTTCCAGAGAATCTTTGGACTGTGCTCTCGCACTTCAAGAATTAGTACGCATGGGAGTAGATAATATTATCACTTTCGATGCCCACGACCCTCGTATTCAAAACGCAATTCCATTGCATGGTTTTGAAACAGTTCGTCCAACTTACCAATTTGTAAAAGCTCTGCTTCAAAAGTATTCTGATTTAAAAATCGACAGCGAGCATATGATGGCTATCAGTCCGGATGAAGGTGCTACAGAACGTGCCATTTATCTTGCTAACGTTCTTGGAATCGATATGGGTATGTTCTACAAACGTCGTGATTATTCAAGAATTGTAAATGGCCGTAACCCTATCGTTGCACACGAATTCTTAGGTACTTCCGTAGAAGGTAAAGACGTTATCATTGTTGATGATATGATTTCTTCCGGAGAAAGTATGCTGGATGTAGCAAAACAATTGAAAGACAGAAAAGCAAACCGTATCTTCTGTGCTTCTACTTTCGGTCTTTTCACAAATGGACTTGCGAAATTTGATGAAGCTTATGAAAATGGTATTATCGAAGGAATTCTGACAACCAACTTGATTTACCAAACTCCTGAGTTGTTAGAAAGACCTTGGTATATCAACTGTGATATGACAAAATACATTGCACTGATTATCGATACTCTGAACCACGATGGTTCCATCAGCAGTATCTTAACCCCAAGTGCAAGAATCCAAAACATCGTTGAAAAATATAAAAACGGTGAAGAAATTGAATAGATACGTTAGAAAGTCGCCCACAATAATGTGAGCGACTTTTTTATACACTGAGGCATCATCATAGTTCTTATAATTCACAGTTATTTACTGTTCTTGGGAATGGTATTACGTCTCTGATGTTTGACATACCTGTTAGGTACATTACGCAACGTTCAAAACCAAGTCCAAAACCAGCATGTCTTGTAGAACCATATTTTCTCAAATCCAAATAGAATTGATAATCATCTGGGTTCAGTCCCATTTCGTTCATACGAGCAACTAACTTGTCGTAGTCATCCTCTCTCTGGCTACCACCGATAATTTCACCGATTCCAGGAACCAAACAGTCTACTGCAGCAACTGTCTTGTTATCTTCGTTCATCTTCATATAGAATGCTTTGATATCCTTCGGGTAATCTGTTACAAATACAGGACGTTTAAATACTTGTTCTGTTAAGTAACGTTCATGCTCTGTCTGAAGGTCACATCCCCAAGATACTTTGAATTCAAAGTTATCGTTATTCTTAGATAAGATGTCAATTGCATCTGTATATGTCACGCGAGCAAAATCATTATTTGCCACGTTGTTCAATCTGTCTAACAATCCCTTGTCTACAAATGAATTGAAGAAGTTCATTTCTTCCGGTGCATTTTCCAATACGTAGTTAATTACGTATTTCAACATAGACTCTGCAAGGTTCATGTTGTCTTCCAAATCAGCAAATGCGATTTCCGGCTCAATCATCCAGAACTCAGCTGCATGACGTTGAGTGTTAGAATTTTCTGCACGGAAAGTTGGTCCAAATGTGTAAATGCTGCGGAATGCCTGTGCATATGTTTCACCATTCAACTGACCACTTACTGTGAGGCTTGTTTCTTTTCCGAAGAAATCTTGTGTGTAATCCACTGTACCGTCTTCGTTCTTTGGAAGATTTTCCATATCTAATGTTGTAACACGGAACATTTCTCCTGCACCTTCACAGTCACTTCCTGTAATAAGTGGTGTATTTACATATACAAATCCTCTGTCTTGGAAGAATTTGTGAATTGCGTATGCAGCTAAAGAACGCACACGGAATACTGCCTGGAATGTATTCGTTCTAGGACGTAAATGTGCAATTGTTCTTAAGTACTCAATACTGTGGCGTTTCTTTTGAAGTGGGTAATCCGGTGTTGATGCTCCTTCCACAACTACCTCTGTTGCCTGAATCTCAAATGGTTGTTTTGCTTGTGGCGTGGCAACCAATGTACCTTTTACGATAATTGCTGTACCTACATTTAACTTAGTAATCTCAGCAAAGTTCTCCATCGTATCGTTGTAAACAACCTGTAATGTTTCAAAATATGAACCGTCATTCACCACGATGAAACCAAATGTTTTGGAATCGCGGTTGCTTCTCACCCAGCCTCCAACAGTTACTTCTTTGTCAAAATACTGTTCACGGTTTTTGTATAACTCTTTTACTGTTATTAAATCCATGTCTCTAAACTCCTTTTTCTATGTTTTCCTGCCAAAAACAGGCAATTGTTATCATTATCTGTATAGTATACCCCATTTTGTGATTTATCGCAATTATGAATCGCCTATTTTTTAATTTTGCCAAGCAGACCGTTGATTACGCTTCTTCGATATGTATAATATCATTGGCTACAGATAAAATTTGCACCTGATAATCTGCAATCTCTTTTAATATCTGAAATCTTTCTTCTTTAGATTTTCCTTCACGTATCATCTGTGCATTATGAGTTTCAAGATTTGATAAAACAGTTAGTTCATTTATAGAAGCATAATCTCTCACATTACTCTTTTTAGCAAGTTCCGGATTACTTTCTCGCCATGCTTTCGCTGTAAAACCAAACAACGCAACATTTAACAAATCCGCTTCTTCCGCATATGGTATCCATTGCAGATTATCCCTATAATTACAATTCGGAACAATATAATTCTTGATTGCATCTGTTTGAATAAAATAATTATTCTTTGTTAAAAATCTCTTCGCATCCCATTCCAACTTTTGAAGATTATTTTCCTCTTCTTTTAAACGTTGAAATTCTTTGATTAAGTACAATTTAAAAATCGGACTTATCGCGGATGCGAATTCAAACGCAATATCTTTATGTGCATACGTCCCACCATAACGACCTTTTTTAACAAATATTCCTATTGAATTTGTTTGTTCAATCCACTCACTTACACTTAATACAAATGTATGTAAACCTGCTTGTTGCCTAAAGTGGTCGAATTCGACCACTTTAAAATTTGCATTATAAATTTGCTCCCATGCTCCCAAAAATTCTAATGTATTTCTATTTCGCATCCAATTTTTAATAACATCCGCAGCTCTAGAACTATCCGATTTTGCAGCAGCAATATCAGTAATACAAATATAATCATCGATTTCTTCTTTTGAAATCGTAATTGGCAAGTTTTGAACTGTTATAATTTTATTCTTCTGCATTCTCATCATCCTCTAATTCAATGTTATTTTCCGCCAACAATCGCTCCGTTTTTGTATAATATGTTATTAATCGCAAAACATAATCCGGCATCTGTCTTCTGCCGGCATCCCATTCTTCTAATGTCCGCAATGGTATACCAATATAGCGTGAAAACTCCGTTCTGTTCATCCCTAAATTTTCTCTTATTTTCTTTAATCTGATAATCTGTTTTTGTAATTGTTCTTTCTTTTCCATAATCTCTCGCTTTCCACTCATTGCGTGGTTATTGTATCACAAGACACAACATTTTGCAACAGCAATTTCTCTATTACAAAAAATCCCCCTACAAATATGATATGTACCCAGAATCCTGAACACATATCATATTCGTAGGGGTTTTGCGTAAACTATAGATTGTCATGCAGAAGCATAGAAGCCATATACCATTCCACTGCCGATCGTTTTTCCTCCGGTACGAAATACTGAATTTCCTCACCGTCGTATGTTTCAAAATTTTCACCTGCTCCGAAAAGCAATCTATAAACCTGACGGATTGGGAAGCACAGTTGTACATTCTCTCCGTCCTTCGTGCCTTCATAAGTAAGACCCTCCCGACTGAGCGTGCATACGCCCTGTCCTCCGTGACGTGTCAGACCATTCCCGTTTCCCGGCAGCCGCAGTTCCACCTTCGAACTAAGCGCATAATTAGGGTTCCCCAGTATTTCCTTTTCCAACAGCGCCTTTTGCCAATCATACCACTGGGCAAAGTTCTTAAATCGAAAGCCATCCGTAAATCCATAACGCTTATCCACAGAAGTCAGATATCCGCAGTGTTCACAAAAGATTTTATTGTTCTTTGTAACAAGAGTATGTTTTCGATTGCATTCCGGACATGTGGTCAGGATATTTTCCAACCCTTCGGCTATGCGTCGCGACCGATAACGGAGCTTCGGACGCTTTTCAAGCCATTCGAATTCGTTATAATGCAAGCGCGCCTCAACGCCTTGTTTAATCTCTTCAACCGAAATAGTCTGAATCTGCTCCGCTGTATATAAAATATCTAATTCAGCTTCTACCACCGCACCGCGCCGGAAGCCTTTACCCCACTTAGGTTTTGCAAAATAATCCCCAGAAAATTTTACAGTATAAACAGGAACTCCAGATTTTTTGATAAACGTATATGTATTGCTCTGAATATCTTCAAATCGCCCTGTGGTCGAAAGGCGTGCTTCTGGCATCATCGCCAAAATACCATTGGATTTCAAAACCCTAAGACAGTTTTTTGTGCTCTCCATGTCCATGGCAAACATGCTCTTCGGAAATCCGCCAATGCTCTTAAGAATCCATCGCAGGTATTTGTTATAGAAGTAAAGCCTTGCAATTATAAAATTAGGTTTGTATTTTCTGAGCAGTGGGGCTAAAAAAATAAAATCAACAAAGGAACCGTGATTGCAGAGTACAATTGACGGTTTTTCCAGTTTTCCAACCTTACTGACGGTTTTCACACGTACACCGCTAAGGAAACAGTAAATTCTAATCCCATAGTATACCGCACCAAACACAAATCCATTGGCTTTCTGCACCGTGTTTCGAGAGCCACTCTTATGTTTTTCTTTATCTTTTGTCATTTTTTATCGCACCTCATAAAACGTTGCTTTTCCTAGTAATTACTTATTGTGATTGTATCACTATTACAATATACATTCAAGTTATAACTTCCCTTGCCTCTAAAGAGACAAATAAAAAAGGGAACTAGACGAATCTAATTCCCTTAGGTGCGCTACTCACTTTTCTGTCCTTCTATCTCTCGAATATATCTGCATTTCGGGAAATTTGAACAACCGTAAAACTTCATTCCCGCGTTTTTACCTTTTGTTGCTGTTCTCAAAATCAACACAGCTCCACATCTAGGACATATTAAAACATTCTCTTCTTTTTGCTCTGCACTTTGCTGTTCAAGCTCTTCAGTTTGTTCAGTTTCCGAAGCAATATTTGCAATATGCTTTTCTTTAACAGAAACATCAACTTGGGAATATGGATATATTTTTTCATATAATTCCTTGATATCTTCCTGTGTCAAACAATCCGGCGTATCCTTTTGTATCGACTCAACTACAGCCAACACATCCTCCCGATGAACTATCTGGTTGTGATTCTTTATATCAATCCCCTTGAATGTACAACGATTAGAGAAGACGACCACCGAATGCATTATAACATCCCTGTCCAAAAATAATTTTAGACTCTTAACATGCAACTTATTTTGCATAATAGGATTTAAAAATGTTTCCTTTGAACTTTTTCTTCCTTTGCCCATCGGAAGCGTCTGATACCAATTCTTTTGATTTTCACTTCCAAATATCCAACCACTATAATTCTTACTTTCAAACACAAAAATACCCTTTGTTGTAATCATAAGAACATCTATTTCTGTTGTCTGTCCGTTTTCCTTCGGAATATAAACATTGAATAAGAACTTTGCCCCTTTTTGTTCATGTTTTTTAAGATGCAAATATGTATAATATTCTCCCAACAATCCCTTATCGCTATGCAACCTGAAATATGGATTCTTAGTTTGCTCATAATAGGTTGTTTTCTTGTACTTTGAAATTTTGTACGCATAGACAATAAACACAACACACAAAAGCATAAGGACTGCCGGTGTCTGTAGTAGCGTAATTATCGCAGTACAAATCGAAGAAACCATTGTATATATTAAGTCTAAAATCATCTTTATTAATTCCATATAATCACCTTTGCATATTGAGATATTTGATTTAATCAAGTGATATTTTCCTGAAAACATCACTTAAAATCATAATACCATTGCTCATACTCAAAATCAAATGATTTTATTACTTTCGCGACTAGTGCGTTAAATGAAAATTTATATAAAATATCTTGAATTATGTCATCAGTAGTATTATGATGACTACATAAAGAGAGCACCCACTCCAAAGCGGATGCCTCCCTAGTAGGTTTAAGCGTCCTTACGGACACCGCCTATCCTGTTGGCACACAGGATAGGCATTTTTATTTTCGCTTCTTTCTCTTTTGGAGAAAGGTTAGAATTTTTCTTTTTTACAAAGTTTACAGTACACAAACTTTAATAAAAAAGGGAACTAGACGAATCTAATTCCCGTATGTAAACTACTCTCCAGGGGTAAGTATACCACAGTAGGGTTGGGTTATACTTCCGCAAGTTTATGAGGTCTCAATGTAAGGCCGTGATCTACCATTCATATTTTTTTATTTTATTTTTATAAAAATACATAAATCATAAATTTACGCCTCTATTCAGTTGTCTACGGTGGCTCTCCACTCGCCTCTGGATTGTAAATTACATCCAGAGCGCGCCTGTGCAAGAACTGCTTCCGTCAGATGCAGCCGTATGATTACAACGTACACGGTAATAATAGCCACTTGCCACACTGATTGTCTTACCTGTGGAAACAACCAATGCACTATCTCTTGTTGCAGTCCATGACGTCACACGAACCCAACTACCACTTACTTTGCGTTCTACAACTACATTTACAGATAATTTACAATAAGATGCCGCCGTTGTAGCACCACCAGCACCAATTTTTCCGCCACCCGCATCATTGATATTGGATGTTCCATCTACCAGATACACACCCCAAGTCTGAGATTGCATATGACCAATCAATGAATCTTCTGTTAAAAGCGATTCATAAGGAACATCTTCACCTATCTCCTCTGCGTTTGCTTGTATGTTTACTGAAAATATACCAGTCACACACAACATAAGTGATAATATAATCATTGTTAGTTTCTTTTTCATTCGTATAGGCCTCCTTTTTTTATAGAGACACACGAATTTTTAAAATCTAACGTCTGAATAATTATTTACCCCAATAAAGTTAATTGCAAGACTAATTTCTGCTTTTATTTTAAAGATTTAGTTTTGCAAGACTAATTTCTAGTTTTCCCGTTTTTTTCCATATTCCGATTTGATTTTAACATAATATTATTCTATAATCATTAAAAATGCACTGGTTT